>MVJJ01000186.1 GCA_003266145.1 Methanosphaera sp. SHI613 | reverse complement strand
CTTATTGTCGTTTCCTCACAAGTCCAAGGACAAAACTCAACTATATCACCATAAAACCAGTCATCGGTTATTTTTATATCTTCAGTATCAAAATTATCACCAACCTGATAATACAATTCTTCACCTTCTTCGACTACACGATTTCCATCAGTCTGTATATGTTCAGTATAAATATTATCATTTTTGGTATAATACTTACTTCCTTCTGTTATTATATCGCCAACAGCAAATAAAATATATTTTAACGTACAATTTGGTATTGTACGCTCACCGTCGGCTCCAGGATAAATCATTTTAATATCTATCAAATCTTCCCTTGTTTTTCTTATATCCGCGCTGTCATCTATCTTACTGAATAAGTCAAAACCACATGTTACAGCACCAAAACAATGTGAATATTCAATATCTGGGTCGTTGAATACATTGGCATCATTACCGTTATCTATACCATACCATTTCTTATATCCTTTATTGGTTTTAACAATTGTCAAGAAGACTTCAGTCAAATCCCTGCCTAGATTGTCTTTTAAACCAACAACATTAATATTATCGGTGAATACATTTTGAGTAACCTTATCGCCATAAATTGTATCAGAAAATGCCAACGGATATGACTCCTTACTCAATGTATCGCCATTTAATCCACTAATCTGTTTAAATTTTCTAATATAATATGAACAATCATAATTACCGTTTGTCTTGACAAATCTGACGCTTATGTAATCACTGTACAAACCGTTCATTGAGTCGTTAACTTCTGAGTCACTGTCATATTCATCAATACGTGTAAACGCATTATTGATTATTGCTTTAATAAATACGTTACAATCGGTACTTCCGTCATATATAATATCCCTATCATGGTTACATAAAATATATTTTGTACCGTCAACCATTATGTATTTATCACCTTCGGTTGGGATATTGGTTAGACCTGTATCTGGATATTTAATAAAATTACTATTATCAAAAGTATCAAAATCAGCTTCTGACCATTCACCTGTATGGTCTTTGTTTGTTATATATACTACACGACTATTATTTTCAAGCCTTGCTGTTAATTCACCTTTTATATATGATTTATCTTCATTAAATAATTTTATTTGGTTTGGAGAATATGTGTCATAAAAATAATCTCTAACATAATCCCACGGAGTTACTGGTCTTTTGTATACTACGTCCAACCCCCGCTCCAACAATTTAAAATCTTCAACACTAATACCATCTATGCTAACACCACTTACAAAATGTCTTACATACTCACCCCTTTCAATTGTATAATATATATCACCATTATGTAAGATATCAGTGTTTAAATATCTTAAATAATCATTCTCTATAATGGTATCACATAAGTATGGGGTACAGAATATTTCTTCCAACAAATCTAGATTTGATATATAGAAATAATAGTCCTGATAGTTATGATTTATGTCACCAACACCAGCAACGGTATATGCATGACCAGATTTGTGCCAATTACCATTTTCCTCATCTTCATTAAAATAAATGTAAACACTATCCTGAGGTTTTAAATTGTGCTTTGTTGCGCTTCTGAAAAATATAACGTTATTTCCATTCGGCAATGTGGCATATTCAACCCCTATCGTAATTAATGCATTCACATCCCCACTTTTAACTATCTCAAAATCTTTTTCAAGGCATATGTCTTGACTATTTTTGTCTTTCGTTGTATAAGTGTATGATGTGGTACTGTCAAACGCATATGTTATAGCATATTCCCAATTATATTCATATCTGTTTCGGTATTTATTGTATTTCGGAGTAAATGAATACAATGTCCTGTCTGGATACATGTCGATAAACTCACAATTACCCTTGCTGTTGATTACTCGACTGATATCCATATCAATTCCAGCTATATTCTTTGCTGAAATAACAGATGTGTTGTAAAATCCAAACCAGCCATCCTGTTCCCTCAGATTTTCACTTATAGCCTCTCCTGTGTAAAACGGTAAAATGTCATCTTTGTCATACAGGTGCTTGTTTACCATGTTCGTGTCAGTTATGTTTTTTCTACAACATCTTTTTAACACTTCGCCATTAGACGCTCTCATATAATCCTCTATCGTATTGAATATATCTCTATTATTTTTTGAAGAATTATAATCATTTACAATACGATATGTTCTATTTCTTAATATATGGTTATTAAAAATATCAAGCCCAGGATGATATTCAAATCCAATACCTTCCCTTGAATACTCTGTATTTCTAATCATATCATAAATCTTAACATTACGGTTTTTACCTTTAATTTTGGGCTTGATTACTTTTAATGTATCAGTATCGATGCCGTCATCCAATAATACAGCGTCAGCGTTATCAGAACCCTCGGCCATTACAACTTCAGTACAAGTATTAAACAATACATTGGTACAATAAGGCTTGATTGTGATGATTAATCTGTAATCATTGCAATTGTCACGTTCCTTGATGTACTGTTCATTTACATCAAGGGTTGACTTAATATCAAGCCCGTTAAGTTGTGATACAGTGTTGCTGACATCGAAAGACAAACTTCTTTCAACATCTGGTCTGTCAACAGATAACTTACTATTCCTTATTATTTTTGTTGTTT
This sequence comes from Methanosphaera sp. SHI613, assembly GCA_003266145.1. Classification (GTDB taxonomy): domain Archaea; phylum Methanobacteriota; class Methanobacteria; order Methanobacteriales; family Methanobacteriaceae; genus Methanosphaera. The sequence continues at coordinate 374 of MVJJ01000186.1, read as the reverse complement.
CTGACATACATTAATAAATACTATTACTTCATATTCTTACCACCTATTCTTAACATAATAACGATTCCCATCCCAGCCATCTGGATGGTTAGTTCCTGTAGCTTCAGGCCACATTGAATCACGATTATCCCAATCTTTAAATTCTTCTTCAGTTATAGGAATTACTCGTGTATGATAATTGGCAACAGTCTCATGCCCAGTACAACTTCTCATAACATTAGTTATATCTTCAACAATAAATGTATATTGTCTATCTATCTTAGTTGTAAGTTTACCAACACTACTATCGGGAGAAGGTGGGAGTGTAATATATGAACCTAAAGGTGCTATTCTAAATCTTATTGCACTGGCTACATAAGTGTAATCATCACGGT
>MVJJ01000106.1 GCA_003266145.1 Methanosphaera sp. SHI613 | reverse complement strand
AGAAGCGTTCTTATTTTTTGACCTTCATATTCTGCTTCTACCATGATAAGTGGTCTTCTTTCGATTTTTACCCTGCCTACTATTGCAATCTTTGAGTTTCCTTCACAGTCTACGGTAAGCACTTCATCTCCGGCTTGTATCTCGGAGAGGTATCTTGTCTTGTTGCCGGGGGTCATGACGTAGGCGTGAACCGGTCCGGCGTTTACCCTGAATGGACGGCTTGCCACATATTCGCTTTCCAGGGATTCACTGTGTACTAGGAAAAGACCATTGGCAAATGATCCGATGAGCATTCCCTCTCCAACTTCCATCATGGAACATGTATCTACGCATACACGGTCTCCAAGGCCGACTGATTTGACCTCGGTTACGGTGGCTGTCTTTAGTTCATAGCTTTCTGTGGATGATTTTTCAATCAGCTGTCCAAGTTTTCTTATTTCATTGCCGTCATTTGATGAGATTAACACGCCGTCTGATCCGTGTTCCATTGTTTCAAGTGCGAGTTTTGCTTCCTCATAGTTTGTCACGTCTACCATTATCTTTGATGTACGTTTTTGAAGGCTTGCTATTATGTTTTCAAGTGGTATGACTTTCCAGTTTTTACCTTTAAGAATAACGTAGTCTGCAAGTGTACCAAGTTGTGATACCAGCAGTTCATCTTCTTTGTTGTTTATTTCAACATATGCTGCAACTTGTTTATCCTCGTTGAGTGCCTGTTTAACATCATCTACGGTGATTTTTTCTTCAAAACCCAGTAATAGTATGTCTGAGTCTTCATTTTTGGATACTATTTTGATGTCGCCCAGTTCCTTTATTGTTTCTGCATTGTCAAAGTCTAGTATATGGTCAAATCCGGATTCAAGTGCACTTACAATGGCTTCCTTGCGGTCATTCCATGTTCCGTTTGGTCTTACCCATGCAAATTTCATGATATACACCTATTCGTTAATTATGTCTAATGCTTCATCAGGGGTCATTTTTTCATGTACCACTCCGACTAATGCACGTGTCATTTTTGCAGGATCTTTTGCCTGGAATATGTTTCTTCCGAATGCTACTCCTGCTCCTCCTACATCAATGGCATCATATACCATTTCGAACAGTTGTCTTTCAGTTTCTATTTTTGGTCCTCCTGCAATTATTACAGGTACTGGACATCCGTCAACTACTTCCTTGAATGAGTCCGGGTCTCCGGTGTAGTTTGTTTTTACGATGTCTGCTCCCAGTTCTGCTCCTACACGTGCTGCTAGTTTAACGACTTCAGGGTCGTGTTCGTTGCTTATTTTTGGTCCGCGTGGGTACATCATTGCAAGAAGTGGCATTCCCCATTCGGCACATGTTTCTGCTATTTTACCGGTGGTCTGTAGCATTTCAGGTTCCTTTTCGCTTCCGATATTTACGTGTACGCTGACTGCGTCTGCTCCTAGTTTAAGTGCTTTTTCAACACTGGTTACTTGTACTTTGTGGAATGGGTCTACGCTTAAATCGGTACTTGCTGATAAGTGTATGATTAATCCTATGTCTGATCCGTATCCACGGTGACCGTTTATTACCATACCTTTATGCATTAATACGGCGTTTGCTCCTCCGCTTGCAACTGAATCGATGGTTTCTGTCATGTTGATGATTCCTGGTATTGGTCCACCGCTTATTCCATGATCCATAGGGGCAATTACACATTTTCCTGTTTTTCTGTTGATTATTCTTTCAATTCTTATTTTTTTTCCAATCATATTATCCCTTCATCTTTTTGGGCAATTGTTTTTTTCTAAATATTATATTTGTATTTTGTATTTAAAAATGGTTATTATAACAATGTTATTTTTAAAACGTATATTTTAAACGATATTTTTTAAAAAATTTGTAATAAAATGATTGTTTATTGCTCATTGTTTTATTTAAGCTCTTTTGGTATAATATCATTTGCACATGATGACAGATATCCCTCATCCGAACGGATGTTTTCACTTGAAATGGATGAATTAATAAAATCAACCAAACCTCTGTTTCTAAGTAATGTAATCCTAGGCTTTAGGAGTGATGACCATAAATAAAATACCTTAAATACAGTATCCGGATGATAACCACCACCCAAATCAATACATAACACGTCTATCTTTTCATGACTTTCAACGAAATCATACAAAAACTGCTTATCCCTAACATCCACGCGTTCAAAGATGATGTTGTTATATTCGATGCCGAGATTATTCATGGCATCAACGCTTTCGGGGCTATTGTCAAAGGCATATACCGTAGCGTCCTGGCAAAGTTTGGATAATATTTTCGTTGATGAGCCCACATGGCAACCAAGTTCCACCACATTATCAAAACTTTCAACGTACCTTATCATATCCTCCTGATACTGTCTTCTATCATAACTAATGCTAATCATGTAAATAACTCCCGTTTATACTGCAAGCCGCCAAAACACCTGTAGAAAATGCCTTCTGTAAATTAAATCCGCCACATATGCCACATCCTTCAATCAATTCGCCTGTAATGTAAAGGTTATTCACAATCTTTGACTCACATGTATTAGGATCTATCTCCTTTTGCTTAATACCACTGTTTGTAACCATGGCATCCTCAAGACAAACTCTTTTTATGTTCAGCTTCAGCTTCTTAAGATTATCCCTTATCACAATACGATCTTGCTTTGTGGTCTGGTTTAATGTTTTGTCTTCAATAGCAATTGCCTCCAAAAATACGCTTGTCATATTCTTTGGAAGATACTTGTGAAGATAACCCTTCAAATGCTTCTTGGGATTGTCTTTGAAGTCATCCTGTAATGTCTTGTCAAGTTGTTCATAGCTGTAGCTATCGGCGAGGTCTAAATAAATGATTAATTTTTTCTTCTTTCTGATGTTGCTTTCAATCTTCATGCTGTTATTTAGTATACAATGTCCGCTAAGACCCTTATGTGTAAAAAGTAGCGAAGCATGATCCTTCACGATACGTTTATTGTCTGCCTTGATTTCCAAATGAACGTTTATGGTTATTCCCTGAAGCTTGTTTATCCATTTTTCCTCTATCTCGATGGGACATAATCCTCCAATGTTCTCCGGAACATCATGACCTAACTTCTTGGCAAGCAGGTAGCCATCACCATCAGAGCCAGTCTTCGGATAACTGTTGCTGCCCGTTGCTAGTATCACATTTCTTGATTTAATCTTCTTGCCGTTGTATTTTATTATGAATACATTATCACTTTTTGAGATATCCGTTACCTTGGAGCCCAATTGATATTTGGTATTTGATTTTTTAAGAACCTTTACAAGAGTATCAACGACACTTTTCGAATCGTCACTTACCGGAAATACTCTGTTGTCCTCTTCAATCTTTGTCTTACAGTTATTATCTTCCAGCAATCTTATGATATCATCGTTGAAAAAATTAGTGAATGCCTGTCTATAATAATTGCCCGAATTATAATAGCATTTCATGTACTCATTAAATGACGCATTGTTTGTAACATTGCAGCGGCCACCACCAGTAATTAACATTTTTTTACCAAAAATATCATTTTTCTCTAAAAGAAGACTGTTTGAATCATTTAAGTAAATGGCTGCTAGGATGCCGCTTGCACCTGCACCAACAATAACGGTATTATATAACTTCATAGTATCAACTTATAAAATATGGCTTTTTAGTTATAATTTATTATTTTTCTAGGATATATTTAATTATTTATCGTAGAATCGAGTAGGTTGTTTTTGATATAAATCGATAATTATCAGTGAAAAATCAGAATTGTTCTAATGACATAATTAAAAATGAAAAAATCTTTTACCAAAATTAATATTGTTTAAAAAATAGGGGTTTAAGATGATAATATGGATTATCATGATTATTTATAGAATATTAGTCCTTTTTTTAAAAAAATTAAATTGATGACTTATCTATCTAACTCATTCCATACATAGTATACTCTTTGGAAGACTGTAACATAACTTAATATGGTTAAAACTCCGATTGTCAATATCATGATTGTATGTGATCCACCAAATATCGCAGCTATTATGGAACCTATTACGATGATAAGTAATCTTTCGGCTCTTTCGGCTATTCCAACCGTACAGTTCAATCCTTCACTTTCGGCACGTGAACGTATGTAACTTACGGTTAATGATGCATGTATTGCAAGAGCACATAATACCGGATCAACAAATCCACTGTATAATATACCTATGAGTATTGCAGCGTCTGCAAAGCGATCACATGTAGAATCTAAAAATCCGCCAAATTTTGTTTTACGGTTTTGTGAACGAGCTATGGCTCCATCAATAACATCACAAAATCCACTAATAATTATAAATAAAGCCCCTGCCCCTAAATTACCGGATGCGTAAAGTACACCAGAAAATATGCTGATTAGAGCACCAATTATCGTCACGATATTCGGATTGATGTCTATCTTCCGGCCAATCTCTCCGGTAATCTTATTAGTTTTTGGTCTTAATTTATCATTTAGCATAATATTCTATTTATAACTAAAGTTATATAATAATTATTATAACAATCAATAATCAAAGTTAAAACAGGATACTATGAAAATAATTAAAAATCCGAATGATGAGGCAATATGTGAGATTATCGAGGAATTGTCTAAAGATAATCTTGTCGTTTATCCAACAGATACGATATATGGTATAGCATCTAACATAAGCAGTTCTAACGCTATTGATAAGGTCTTTAAAGTAAAAAACAGAAGTTATGATAAAGCAATATCCGTATGTGTACATGACTTTAAACAGTTGGATGAGGTGGCACAGCTAGATTCTGTTCAAATGAAAATTGCCAGATTGTTGCTTCCGGGTCCATATACATTGCTTGTTAAAAAACAGCAGGGTATACCTTCATTATTGACTGCTAATTCGGATATTATCGGTATCAGAATACCCGACAATGACATATCCTCTCAGTTGACCAGAGAATTTCCAATAACCACTACAAGTGCCAACATATCAAATAATGCAACGCCAGATAATATATGTGACATAATCAAACAATTGGGTAGCGATATATCAATTTATATCGACAATGGTAATCTAAAGGATAACAATTATTCGACAATCATAGATTTAACGGGAAACAACCCTGTTATTGTACGTAAAGGGAAGTGTGATGAGGATAAGATAAATCAAATATTAAAAATGAATTTATATGATGATGATTAAATTATTAATAAAGGACGTGTATTGTAATGTCAGTTGTAGATAAACATGGACGAGATATTGAAGTAGGATCATATGTAATTTATACAAGAGTTGGAACCGTTGGTGAAGTAATGGATACCAAGACCGATAAAGACGGCTCATGGGTATTGGTTCAATATGATGACTTGACGAAATTATGGTATAACACTCGAAATATAGAAATAACCGATAAGAAATATTATAAGGACACTACCAATGAACCTAAAGAAATTACGATGGAAGATATTAAAAAGCAGGTTAATAAAAAAGTAAGCTCTGAAATGAGTGGACATGCAGTTGGTGGAGGATAATTAAAGGATTATCTTCATTATCTTTTTTTGATTAAATTGCATCTATTATGAAATAATATGAAAAATAAACTAAAGCATCACATCCTATTAATATGAACTTTTTTTTTAATCAGAGTGTTGGCATAAATTATGTTTTTTCACTCTTAAGTAATACTTTTATA
>MVJJ01000037.1 GCA_003266145.1 Methanosphaera sp. SHI613 | reverse complement strand
ATTTTTAACTGACTTTAATTTAATAGATTATAATAAAAAATAAGACTTTAATGGTGGTTAAATTAGAACTAATTTTCTAGACCCCTAAAAAATTATATAGTATGGATTAGATAATTTTATACATAAATTAGAAAATTTATTGTTAATTAGAATATTATAGGAGTTTAAAATGAAATCGTTGATAGAATTTAATAATGTTTCAAAAGAATATAAAATGGGAACTCATATAATTAAAGCGGCTGATTCTCTTAACTTGGATATTGGCGAAGGGGAACTTGTCGTGATTCTTGGACCTTCAGGTAGTGGTAAATCAACACTACTTAATCTTTTAGGAGGTCTTGATCGTCCTACGAGGGGAAAAATCATTATTGATGGTGAAAATATTTCCGAGTACTCCGATAAGGAACTTACACGTTATCGTGCAAAGGAAATAGGTTTTATCTTTCAATTCTATAACTTAATTCCTAACTTAACTGCCTGTGAAAATATTGAACTTTTAAACGATGTTGTTGATGATGATATTGATGGAAGTGAAATATTAGACAAGGTTGGATTATCTGAGCATATCGATAAGTTTCCATCTGAATTATCGGGTGGAGAACAGCAAAGGGTATCTATTGCAAGGGCAATAGCTAAAAATCCTAAAATGCTTTTATGTGATGAACCTACTGGTGCGCTTGATTCGAATACCGGAAAAATGATTATGGAACTGTTAGTAAAATTATGTGAAGAAGAGAATACGACTGTAATTATAGTAACCCATAACGGTGAATTTGCGAAGATTGCAAATAAGATTATCCACATTAAGAATGGTCAAATTGAGGGTATTGAGATAAATGAGAATCCTCAACCCATTGATGCCATAAAATGGTGATTTCATGTTATTCAAAAAGATGTTGCGTGATATGAAAGAACATAAAATGCAGTTTATTGCCATATTTCTAATGTCTTTTATTACATTACTCGCTTTTTCCGGAAATGGATCTGAAGTTCAAGGTCTTCAGGATAACCTCAACAGATATTACAATGAAACTAACATGGCGGATGCTTATGCATTTGATGATGAATTCAATGATAGTCTTGTTAAGGATTTTCAGGATATGGCTTCAACAACTGGTGTTGAAAGGCAACTTGTCGTTAAATCGATAGCTCAGTTGGATAACAATCCTACGGTTACATTGCATTTCTTAGAAAAAAATAATATTTCCAAGTATTATCCCGTTGAAGGTGGAGATATTGATTTGGGTGATGACAAAGGTATATGGTTGGATGCACGCTTTGCCAAGGCAAAGAATTTAAGTGTTGGAGATAATATATCTTTAGATGTAAATGGTCTCACATTAAATAAGACAATCAGGGGACTGGGATATTCACCAGATTATGTATATGAAAGACCAGAAAGCGGTTTAGTATCCGATTTTAAATATCAGGGATTTGGATATTTATCCTATAAGGCATATCCTAATCCAGATATTAAATACAACAAGCTATTAATGACGTCTAATGTAGATAATGAAAAATATTACAATCAGACTCGTCAAATGCTGGAGGATAAGGGACATACTGATATCATAAATGGTGGGGCATTTATGCCTCGTGAGGATAGTGATAGTGACTATCAGATACAGCATGAAATCCAACAGCACGTAATTATAGCTGTGATGTTTCCAATTATATTTGTTGTTGTTGCACTTTTAATTTTGCTTTCCACGATGACGCGTATAGTAAATCATCAAAGAACACAAATAGGAACTTTAAAAGCTTTAGGTTTTGAAAATAGTGCATTAATAAGGCATTATTTATCCTATGGGACTATTCTGACATTGTTGGGTAGTATTTTGGGTATAATTGTTGGTCATAGAACAATTCCTTATCTCTTTGTTGAAACAATGCAGTCTTATTATACCTTGCCCTACTGGGAACCAGGATTTAATATGACTTTCATATATGTGGCCCTTTTAATAGTATTGGGTTCAGTTATATGTTCTTATATTGCAATTGCAAAGATTATGCGTGAATCGCCTTCATCAACTTTGAAGTCAAAGCCACCTAAAATTAATAAGATAGGATTTATTGAGAATACTAAACTATGGGATAAATTAAGCTTTACTTTAAGGTGGAACATTAGAGATATTAATCGTAATAAATTAAGGACAATTATCACACTTTTAGGAGTTATTGGCTGTACAATACTTCTTATTTCAGCATTTGGAATGCATGATGGTGTTACTGATTTGAAAGATTGGAAATATGATGATATTAATCATTATCAAACACAACTTATCCTGCAGAATAATGTTTCACAATCACAAGTAGATTCTATTGTTAAAGATGTTAATGGTACTGCATTAATGACCAAATCAATACAGATTAAAGCTAATGGTATTAAGAAAACTGAAATGCTGACAGTTCGGGATAAATCATCATTAATCACTCCAACAGATAAATATAGGCATGAAATTACATTGCCTTCAGAAGGTGTTTCAATTTCTCAAAAAATAGCCGATGAATACAATTTGGAAGTTGGAGATAATATACAGTGGCATTTGTATGGAAATGATACTTGGGTTAACTCGACGGTTGATGCCATTTATGGTGATCCATCTGAGCAGGGAATTACAATATCACAGGCTTGTGCAGAAAAAAATCATATTTCATTTAAGGCAACAGAAATAGTTACTGATAAAAATGTTACAGATAAGGCAGATGGTGTAGGAAGTATCAATACACATGCTGATTTAACAAACAGTTGGGATAAACTTAGTAAAACTGCAAATCAGCTAATCATATTATTGGTTATATTTGCAGTCATCTTGGCAATGGTTGTATTGTATAGTCTAGGTCTTCTAGGATTTACGGAAGTAGAACGGGATATGGCAACATTAAAGGTTTTAGGATTTAAATTTGCTGATTTAAGAAGGTTGTTTCTCACACAATACCTATCCATAACGGTTGTTGGTTTTATTATAGGGGTTCCAGCAGGATACTATCTATTGGAGTCAATCAGGAGCACTTCTGATAAGCTTTATTATCCAGCAAATTATTCCGTGACTACAATAGCCATAAGTTTCGCAATAACAATTGCAGTCTCATTGATTGTAAATTTACTGCTTTCAAATCAACTCAAAAAAATAGATATGGTTGAAGCACTTAAAAAAGAAAGAGAGTAATTTTTATTCTCTTTCAACCATTATTTTTATATTCTTTACATGTTAAGATTACTAAAAGAATGAAAACATTAAAAATACTTTTTTTTATTTTTTAATTATACTATTATTATTAATTAGATTACTTTTTAGAAATCAAAGGATACACAGATTTAAAAAAAAAATAATATCCTAACTTTTTACAAATTTTTTCAAAAGAAGGTATTTAAAATAGAACGGTAGTTCTATTATTCTCATCATATCTCCATAATCCTCAGATAGTTGGTTCTCCTTGATTTACCTATAGGAAAACCCCCGGTAATTATTATCAAATCACCCTTGTTTAAATCAAATTCTTGTTGAGCTACTTTTTTACAGTTTGCAACCATTTTATCAGTACTTTCATAGATATTTGTTATCACTGGCTTGACACCGAAGTTTAGCACTACTTTCTCTGCTATATGGCTTGATGGACAACAAGCAAGTATGGTGGTATTTGGTCTTAAGTTACTTATTTTACGGGCGGTAAAGCCTGTCATTGTGGTTGTCACTATTGCCTTGATATCAGAGTATTCAACGGCATCCACAACCAACCGGGCAATTGTATCACTGACACCTATAATTCCCTTATATGATACATGTTTTGTATAGTCAATTGTCGATTCTACATATTTACATATCTTGCTCATAATTGCAACGGATTGGATTGGATATTTTCCAACTGTAGTCTCACCGGATAGCATCACACAATCTGTTCCATCCAATATCGCATTAGCTATATCTGATACTTCAGCCCGTGTTGGTCTAGGATTTTCATACATTGATGCCAGCATTTCCGTGGCGACAATAGCAAACTTACCTTTTTGACGACATTTTCTTATGATACTTTTTTGAAGCATAGGTAATTTTTCAAGTGGAACCTCCACACCCAGGTCACCACGTGCTACCATAATTCCATCTGATTCATCGATTATTTCATCAATGTTATCAATACCCTTTTTGCTTTCGATTTTTGAAATTATAAGTGCATCTCCCCCGGCATTTTTAACGATTTGGCGAGCTTCCATCACATCCTCTTTACTGTTTACGAAGGATAATGCAAGGTAATCACAGGCATGTGTAGCTGCAAAGGTGATATCCTTTTTATCCACATCACTAATAAATTTTAACTTCAAATCCACTCCAGGAACATTAATCGTTTTATGGTTAAGTATCTTACCATCACCCACGGCTTCCAACACAACATGATCCTCTTTCTTTTCAATGACTTTCAATTCAAATAAAGCATTGTCTATAAGTACTTCATCTCCAACTTCAATAAAATCAATTGCTTCAGGGTGATTTACTCCGAATTCCTCCTCTGTACCAAGTAAACAATTTTTGCTCATCTTGATGTGCTCACCTTTTTTTAGTGTTACTCCTTCCTCTTTGAATTCTAAAGTCCTGAATTCAGGTCCTTTTGTGTCATACATCACAGCGACGGGTACGCCCGTTTCATTACGTACTTGTCTGATTGTCTCTATCGTTTTTATCATGTTCTCCTCTGTAGCATGACTAAGGTTAATTCGTGCACAATCCATGCCTTCATTTACCATTTTACCCATAACCTCAACAGAATCGGAAGCCGGTCCTATACTGCATATGATTTTTGTCTTCTTCATTTTAAATGCTCCTAATATTGTTTTACTGATGGAATACAATCAAGAGATAACTATTATTGAAATGTAAATAATCATCATTTTACAGTATATCTCATCGTTTCAACTTATTAATAGTTTTAGAAGGATACTGTTATATAATTTATGATTGTATTTAGAGTAATGGTACCTCTCTTGAAATGCTTTGAAAATTCATTATACTAATCGAATTCTTATGAAAATATAGATATGGATGGATTTATTAAATCATAAAAAAAATCCTCTTACGGCTAAACAAATACTTTATAACAATTAACATGCAATAATATAATTAGGTGAGAAAGATATGGATTTCAAAAAAGTATTATCTATTTTGATATTGGTTATCTTGGCAGTAATTTTATCTGGAGGAGTAAGTTCATCAGATGTATCCGGTAGTGGGGGACCTGATTTGCAGGCAGATATATCGATAGATAATGTCGAATTTAATATTCCCGAGGGATATGAAAAGAACACTACCAAAACAATAGTTAACCAAACGAATACTTTTGGAGACATGACATATGTCTTAAATCAGGAAACGTTCGTAAGTTCTGATGCTAAGGAGATAATAATATCTGTAGTTGATTTAAGTGGTATGGACGTTGATGAACAAACACTTTCTCAGATAACTCAAGGTGCTGAGAATAAAACACTTATGGGCTATCAAGGCTATCTTAAAAAGGATGGCAATTCAATTACCTTTGGTTATAGATTTAATAATAAGGCAGTCACTATAACCGCTCCAAGTGAAGAATTGATTAATAATATACTGGTAATGGAAGATGCATAAAATATATTTATATCCAAGTGGGTACAAATTATAATTATAAATTACCAGAGTGTCATATTCAGTTATATCAATAGCTAAATGGTGATTTTAAAAAGAGAATTATTTCAAGAAAATTAAATAATATATGGGTGATAATCATGGAAAATATGGAAAATATGAAGTTTTGCCAATCATGTGCAATGCCATTAACAGAGGAGTTATATGGTACAAACAAGGATGGAAGCCTAAATGATGAATACTGTAAATACTGCTATCAAGATGGTGAGTTTACTACAGACTGTACGATGGAAGAAATGATTGAAATGTGCATACCGTTAACAGTTGAACACTCTGATATGGATGAACAAAGTGTTACTGTTATGTTAAACAAGGTTATTCCAGAACTTAAACGATGGAAAAAAGAATAATTGACCCCCATAAACATTTTTTTTAAATAGTTTTTTTATATTATTTTTATGAGTGATATATTATGATTATCAGACAGGAAGAAAGAACTGATTATAAAAAGGTTGAATATCTATTAAGAGAGGCATTCTGGAATGTGTACCGGCCAGGCTGCCATGAACATTATATTGTACATAACCTTAGGCATGATGCATCATTTATCCGTGAATTGGATTATGTTATTGAGGATGATGATAAGGTTGTCGGCCATATAACATATTCTAAAAATACGTTGTGTGTTGATAATAAAAAGATTGATGTTGTGACATTAGGTCCTGTGGGTATTGACCCCAATTATCAAAAGAGAGGATATGGAAGTAAACTGATTGAATACACATTGGATAAGGCTAATGATTTAGGCATTAGCTACGTATTTGTAATAGGTGATGAAAACTATTACAAAAGATTTGGATTTGTCGATGCATCAAAGTATAATATTCAATTCAATGATGTTGAAGGTGACACGTCATTTTTCATGATTAAAGTATTTGATAAGGATAATTTGGATTTTGATAATGCAAAATACTTGGATAATCCATTATTTGATGTTGATGAAGAAAAAGTTGATCAATTCGATAAGAATTTTCCAAAAAAAGAAAAGGAAGTCAGGGATACTCAACTGAAATTTTAATCACATGAAAAATAGGAAATATGTTAAAATAAAAAAACATTCGATTATATATTTTTCATTATCCAGATTTAAGCTGATTATCTCATCACTTTTAGATTTACTATAATATATTAATACTATCTCCAATATCAGGTAAAATATTGACAACACCGTCAAGTAAGGAAGCAATGTAAGTAGTATTCCAACATTAATATGATACATGTTACTGATATCTTTATTATAGAGTACTATGAAGAATAATATCAATAATAATATAAACCACAACTTTTTAATTAAAATGAATTTCTCATTTTTAATGATATCGTTATATTTCATTTTATCATCCAATTTTTATTATAATAATATATGTTTTTTATAGATAAAATAATCTTCATAATCACAATCTTTTTTAATATTCAAGTATAAATTTAATAATTACAGAGGTAAAATTATGAATAAAAAAAAGATATTATTGTTTCTTGTAATTACTCTATTCGCATCAACTTCGGTTATGGCTGTAGAGAATAACGCAAATTCCTTCAATAATCTCAGTTTTACTAATATGTCTGATTTATATGAGTATAATACTACTGTAGCTGATAATATTGACAAGCTGAATATCGAGGATATATTAAATAATAACACTAACGATAGTGATGATGATAGTCAGTTATGGGATAAGTCAAGACCAATATACTTTGCAATGGATCATGTAAATAGTGATGATGAAAAAATACGGGACAATATTGTAAATAAGCTAAAGGAAAATGGCTTCAATGTTGTTAAAGCCGAGATTGGTCCTAATGAAATGTCTCAGAATACCCATGAGTTATATGAAAACAACATAACCGATGCGGTTGTATTTCATTTATTTAATGGTGTAGATCCGTCTACAATCAGGGAACTTGCATCAAACGGTAGTGATAACCGTGGAAAAATAGTACGTAGTAATGGAAATGATGTTGTTCTAGCATGGTTTTATGATTCAGCAGACCCCGTAAATGCTAATGGTAGTGCATATGAATATGTACGTGGCAGTGAAACAGGTCCAAGTCTGGAAAATCCCGGACAATATATGGTAGATAATGATATTGTAGGAATATGCACAAGCAGTGATATGAATAGTCACAATGAAAGTGCTGATTATACCGGTGAAAAAACAGCTGACGAATTTATGAAATTATTTAAAGAATAATTATTAACCACCAAAACAACTTTTTTTTAATAAAAACTCGTTTTAAAAACATGCCATATTATAAATTTGATAATGGATAAATATTTAACTGTAATAAAATATTCAAGTTGAATTCATATGAATCATAAGAAGATTAATATATTCATTGTAATATTATTATTATTTATATTAAGTTTAAATGCTATTTATGCAAGTGATTATGCAGATAGTGCTGAAACAGACATCAAAGCCCAAGGTATTGATAATACCATACGGTCAGATATGGCAAGCACTAATGATGCAGTCAATCTAAATAACAATAACATAATCAAAAATTCAGATAATAATATTATTGCAGATGATGTTAAATTAAATAATAAGAATGTTAAGAAAGAAGAAAATGTAATAGTTAAAAATTACGATGAATTATATACGGTTCTAACTGATGATACAAAATCTGATTTATCCATAGAATTACAGGGAGATAAAAGATATGTCATAGATAAAAAAATAGAACTCAGTTATAACATAGTCAGCTTAAGGATAAATGCCAACAATAGAATACTTGACGGTAACAATCAATCATCATTTATGAAGATAGATAACCAATATTCGAAGGTAAACATATCCAATATACAGATTATCAACTGTAATGATAATATTGGTGGTGTATTTTATAATAGAGGTGTATTGACTCTTGAAAATTCATCATTCATAAACAACACAGCTTTAACAGAAGGTGCCGTCGTATACAACTATAGAAAATTAACAGTAAACAATTGTAGCTTTGAAAATAATAACGGTGGAAATAGGGGTGGAGCAATATCCACTCATAGAATACTCACAATCACAAATTCCTTCCTGAAGGATAATGCAGCTACAAATGGTGGAATGTTATATATCTATGGTAATACCAATACCACTATAGAAAACAATACGATAACCGGCAGTAGGGCTAAATTTGCAGGGTCAATATTTACATATGGAACCGGTAATACATCCATAATAAATAACAACATCACCGACTCAATCGCACAGTTATATGGTGGAGTTCTATTAAATCATGGATCCTCATATCTGTTGTTGTCCGGAAATAACATCTCAAATAATAAGGCAGACTGGGGAGCAGCTGTTGTAACATTAGGACCGGTAGATATAAACAAAAATATCTTCCATAATAATACAGCAAACTATGGTGGAGTAATATTTAATGGTGATGAAATTCAATTAAATGATAATAACTTCACAAATAACAATGCAAGTATCGGTGGATGTATATATAATAGTGCAGAATGTACTATAAATGTAATTAATAATTCATTCAAGAATAACACGGCTGATGATGGATCAATAATATATAACTCCGGTGAATGCATATTCAATGACAATACTGCAATTGCCAATGTTGTAAGAAAAGATGATGCATATGTAATCAAATCAGATGCAGATTTAATTAATGACGATGCAGCACATAAGATTGAAATAAAAAATAATAAATTCTACAATAACACAGACTACAAGCGAGACATGCTTATATATAACAATGCAACCTTTGAAATATCTGGAAATACCTATATAGGCAATTACCTGGACATAAATATAGGTAATCTGGATAACTTATCATACACAGACAAAATAGATACAACTGTAAGTATCAGACCTAACAACAGATATAACACCACAATAAATAAGGGTAATCTAATCTGTAACGTCAACGGTAAAAATCATACGTTCCAGGTATTAAATAATTCCACAAAAATCCATTTAACGGCAGACAAATTAGATAATCAGAATATTATCAAAATGACTTACATGGATGATCAAAAGAGTTTCAAATCCACAGAAAAAACCTATAACGTATCTGTATATAAGAATACAATAATCAACATAAAGACTGATAAGAATGTTAAATATCGTGACGTGCTAAAAATAACAGTTAACGTAACTGATATTAATAAGAAATTTGTTGACAAGGGATATGTGATATACAAAATAAATTCAATAACATTAACTGATGCCAATGGATTGATAAAAAGCAAGGTAAGAAACAACACAGTCACGTTAGACTATCAGTTACCTAAGAATTTCAACGTGAAGGAGTATACATTGGAAGTAATCTATAGCGGTAATCCCGACAACTACAATGTAAGCAGAAACGCTACAAAATTCAATATTGTCAAGACCACATCTACTTTAAAGGTTACCACTGATAAAAAAACTGCCAAAATGGATGAAAAGGTTACTTTCACAGCTAAGATAAATTCAAATTATCAAATCAACGAGGGAGTAATGATATTTAAGGTAAATGGTGTCACTGTAAAAGATAAAAATAACAAGGCAATACTAGTTAATGTCACTAACAATACTGCAAGTATTGTATTTACAATTCCTGATGGATGGAGTGCTAAGGAAGTTAAGGTTACTGCAGTATATTCCAATAAGAATTTTAATCGATTGGAAAACAAAACTAGCTTCAACATTACAAAAACAACACCTGTATTTAATATCTCTTCGGTTAAGTTAACTAAAAATAGCATCAGTGTTAAAGGAAAACTTGTCGATAGCTATAATCATTACGTCTCCGGTGTAAATACCATTGTTATTAAGATTAATTCTCTTACAATTAAAAGGGAAAATAATAAACCTCAGGTATTTGTAGTTGAAAAGGGTGTAATTGATATAAATTATAAATTACTCATGAATCTTAAAGATGCCGAGTATAAATTGGAATTTGTTACTGGTGAACGTAATGCTTATACTGCCAGTCGTTTAACCATGAATGTTAAAAATTATTAAACCCCTTCTTTTATTTTTTAAAATTTTTTAAAAATTTTTTAATCAAAAATACGGATATGTACCCTTTTATTTTATATTTTAAGGGTTTTAAAAATTATTTATTTTTTGTATTTTTTTATATTTTTTTTACTATTTTTCATTCAAAATCAAAGTTTATTACTATTTGACTATATTTTTATTAAAAAACTCAGTACTTATCAAGACCCCCTCCTGATTACTTATCAATACCCCCTTGGATTTTTTCACAAAAAGTTATGATTTGTCCATAAAAATGTGTGAATGTATTATCATTGCACCCGTATTTTATTACAATTTATTGAAAATATGATTACTTCTCATGACCCCCCTAGCAATACTTATCAAGACCCCCTGGAATACTTCTCATGACCCCCCATTACTTCTCAAGAGCCCTTAGGAACCCTTTATATTAAAATCAATACATAGAAAGTAGTAGGAAACATGACTAAATGAATATATTAACTATGCAATAAGGGTGATAAAAATGTTTAATATCTATAAAAAAAATAAAGTACCAAGATTAAACCAGAAAAAAGCACTAATAAATAATGACTTAACACTATCAGAATATGATCCATTATCAGTATTTACAATAGTTTCAATACCAACGTTACTGTTGATATCAATGAAAATATTCATGATGAAAGGAAGCATATAATAGGTGATAACCATGGATTACAATAATAAGATTATAAAAGTAAACATCAAAAACAACATTAAACACAACAACAAAAAATATAATTTATCCTTAAGGGTTAATGATAAAAATTCTATAAAGGAATACTACAACATATATTAATTCCCTCCCAATCAACTACTATTTTTTATCTTAACTCTTTTTTTAATTTAAAAGTAAACCAGAATTAATATCTCTATAATTATCCTACTTCTTTTTAATATTATTAAATCATGTGCTTTTAACATTATT
>MVJJ01000071.1 GCA_003266145.1 Methanosphaera sp. SHI613 | reverse complement strand
ACAATGACAAAAATCGTGGAATTCAAAGATGTAAGCAAAGAATACATAACTGGAAAAAACATCCTAAAAGCAGCAGACAATTTAAACTTCACCATAGACAAAGGTGAATTTGTAGTGATACTCGGACCATCAGGAAGCGGAAAATCAACACTCCTTAACCTATTGGGAGGACTGGACAATCTAACAAGCGGAAAAATAACTGTTGATGATGAGCAAATATCAGGATACAACGAAAAACAACTGACCCATTACAGGGCAGAGAAGGTAGGATTCATCTTCCAGTTCTACAATTTAATACCAAACCTGACGGCAATAGAAAACATAGAACTTATAAATGACGTCATAAAAGACAAGATAGATGGAATGAAATATCTTAAGCAGGTAGACCTAGCCGAACATGCCCATCAATTTCCATCCGAACTATCCGGGGGAGAACAGCAGAGAGTATCAATAGCACGTGCCATATCAAAACAGCCGGCTCTATTATTATGTGACGAACCGACAGGAGCACTTGACTCCAAGACCGGATACAACATCATAAACATCCTGCTTAATCTGGCACATGAACACAACTCAACAGTAATCATAGTAACACACAATAATCAGTTATCATATCTGGCCGATAGGATAATCCACCTGAAAAACGGACAAATAGAAGACATAGAAATAAACAAAAATCCAAAGTCAATAGATCAAATAGAATGGTGAATACGATGTTAATAAAAAAGATGATAAGGGACATGAAAGAACATAAGATGCAGTTTATATCCATATTTCTGATGTCATTTCTGACACTCATGATCTATGCAGGGGTAGGTGCAGAGGCAACAGGCATACAGCAAACGGTTGATACGTTCTATGAAGATGCCAACATGGCTGACTTATGGATATACTCAGACAATATAGACAACTCGTCATATGACAAGATAAAAAGCATAGACTCAACACAAGACATTCAACGACAACTGATAATAACTACAACCGCCGATATGGAATCTGACCCCACGGTCAAGCTGCATTTTATAGAGTCAAACAATATCTCCAAGTACATGCCGGTAGACGGAAATGACATAGATATGAATGACGAGAATGGAATATGGCTGGACAAGAGATTTGCTCAGGCACATAATCTAAAAATAGGAGACAACATTACTCTAAACTATAACGGTTTAACTATTGAAAAAACAATCCGTGGACTCGGTTATTCGCCGGAATATGTCTATGAACAGTCAGATGAAAGCATCATTCCCGACTTTAAACTGCAGGGATTTGCATACGCTTCATATAAGGCATATCCAACAGACAACATTCCTTATACGACGTTGCTTATAAAAAGCAACGACTCCATAGAGTCATACCAGGAAAAAATTGATGATAATGTAAATCTTAAAAATTATACTCTGATGCCATTCAAGGACCACAACAGCGTACTTCAATTCCAATCAGAAATCGATCAACATAAAATGCTCGGTAGCATGTTTCCAGTAATATTTGTAGTGGTTGCCGTATTGACGTTGATTACGACGATGACTCGTATAGTATCTCATCAAAGAACTCAGATTGGAACATTAAAAGCTATCGGCTTCTCAGATAAATCATTGATATATCATTACATATCCTATGGATTTTATCTGACAGTAGCAGGAAGCATACTCGGATTGATAATTGGAGTAAATACATTGCCTTACCTGTTTTATCCATCAATGAGTTCATTCTATACTCTTCCCGAGTGGAAATCTGCATTTGACGTGTCATTTTTATATGTGGCCATATTATTAATAGCTGTCTCGGTACTCTTTACGTACCTATCCACCAAGAATATTGTACGTGAAACACCAGCAGAGGCACTTGAGGCCAAGCCACCAAAGATATCAGGTAATTCAATACTTGAAAAGACCAGATTTTGGGAAAAACTCGGATTTAACGAAAGATGGAACATCCGTGACATCAAAAGAAATAAGATAAGATCCCTTGTGACAATTGTCAGTGTAGTTGGATGCACTATACTTTTAATCTCAGCATTTGGCATGTCTGATGGTATGAGTGACCTAAAGACCTGGCAATATGGTACCATAAATCATTATGAAACTCAACTGATTATAGATGACAATGCAACCATACAACAGATTGATGAAGTAACTGCTAATGTTAATGGAACACAGGTGATGACAGCACCGATAGAAGTCAAGGCAAACGACATCAAAAAGACAGTCAACATAAATGTCTACAATAAGACGTCTCTAATAACGCCTACTGATGAGCACATGCACCAAATCGAGCTTCCTCATGAGGGTATCACGTTAAGTCGAAAAACAGCCGAATTATTGGGAGTAGAAAAGGGAGATAGTATACAATGGCATATATACGGTGAGGATAAATGGATTAACTCGACCATTGATGAAATAAATGCAGATCCATCCAATCAAGGAATAACAGTCACTCAGGAAAAACTTGAAGAATTTGACTATAACTTCACTCCGACAATGATTGTCACGGATAATTCTGTCAATAAAAGTTATGATGGAATATCTGCCATATTTACAATAGATCAGTTACAAAACAGTTGGGATGACATGATGGAATCAGGTAATCTCCTGATAGCAATACTATTGATATTTGCGTTGCTCTTATCGGTTGTAATGCTTTACAGTTTAGCCTTGCTGTCATTTACTGAAGTGGAAATTGACCTTGCAACACTTAAGGTTCTCGGTTTTGGAAGTAGTATTATACGAAGGATGTTTCTTACCCAGCAGGTATTCCTATCTGTAATAGGATTTATCATAGGAGTTCCTTTGGGTTATAGGGTTCTGAGGGTTATGATGGATTCATCAGGTGATACCTTTTACTATCCCATCAACTATAATCCGGTGACTATTCTTCTTACATTTATCTGTGTTATAGGTTTAACTGTGGTTGTAAATATATTGTTAAGTCGTAAGATTAAGGAGATTGACATGGTTGAATCTCTTAAAAAATCAAGAGAATAACTTTTTTCTTTAATTCTTTTTTATTTTTGAATATTAATAGCATTTCTTTTTAATCATATACTATTCAACATTATTCTTTTATTTTAATCAATTAATTATAAATTGTATTTTATTAAGTTCTATTGTATATAGCATTTTTTAATCAATGATAATTATACTAAAACTTATTATATATTTAAAACATAGATTTAATTGTTTAATTAAAGATAATTAAACACAATTTATTCAATTGTTAAAAACTTATATATTTGTAAACTTATTTGTATTGGTTTTTAGGAGTATAAACCATTGCATTTAAAGTATCTCTGAAATGGAATTATATCCATTTCTATTATATCCTATAATGTTTAATAAAGAGTTCACTCTCTTTATTATTCATTTGAGTGGGACTATTTTTTGTCATCATTTTTTCAGTCATGATTATTTCATTATTTTCAACAAATATAAGTATTACATTTTACATATATTATTATTACAAATATTATGATAAAGCAAGACTCATTAAAAATTTTCATCAAGGACTTTGAAAAATTAATAAAAAAAGAAAAACGAAACAACAAGCCGATACGTGGGCAAATAACTAATATTAACGATGATATATTGGAAGTTTCATTATATAAGCCATCCAATATATCTCCTCATACGACAGTGGAGATAAACAAGATACAGGCACAAATAATTAAAAACAACAGAAAAAACCTGAAAATACGATTGAATAAAAAATCCTCATTCTATAAAAATCAGGAAATAAAAATAAACAACCTCCAGAAGGATATAATCATATTAAAACTTGAAAACCTTCTGGCTGCTATAAAGGACAATAAACTAAACCATAGGAACCTCGAAGTGTTGGAGTCATTGATAGACAACTACCAGAATACCTATGATGACAGACAATTTACTGTAAAGTCATTAAATGACAGACAACAGTTAGCCTTGAACAATTCCATATCTACAAAGAAGTTTCATATCATCAAGGGACCACCGGGAACGGGTAAAACTCATTCGATAGTGGAGATAATCAAATATCTCTACCGTAAAAACTACAGGATATTAATCACCACCCACACTCACATAGCTATAGATAACATCCTCGAGAAATTGGTGGATATACCAAGCGACAATATCCTGCGAATAGGAAGTAAAGATAAGATAAATCCAAAACTATACGGATATCACATAGACTCCAAGATAAAAAAACATCCATCATATGATCTTATCAGGCAACTGGAATTAAAAAATAGGGTACTCGAAAAGGACAGGAAAAAATATGATGAATTATCTGGGAATGATAGCTATGTAATTGTAAAAAGAAATAATCATCCCTCACTACTCAGACGCATAATTTCCAAATTTTATACCTTCAATAATATTGAATACTTAATTGATAATATTGATTATGATAAGATGAACATTAATATTCTTGAAGAGATATCTAATAATAACGATAGGATATATGAAATTAAAAATATTATAACAAAGGATGTATATCAACAAGCACAAATTGTAGCATCTACTGTATTGTCATCTTCATCAGCACTAACCAAGGATATGGAATTTGACTATGTAATCATGGATGAAGCAAGCCAGGTGCCCACATATCTGGCATTGATAGCACTTCTTAAGACCGACAAGTTCATACTCATAGGTGATGACATGCAGCTGCAGCCCATCACAATAAATCATGATTCAATGCTGACAAAGTCTATATTCAATCACATGATAGAAAAGTATCCCTATGACTACACATTTCTCAACATACAATACCGCATGAATCCACAGATATCCGACATATCAAGCAGACTATACTACGACAGCAACTTAAAAAGTCATGAAAGCAACATAAAAAAGAGGTTAATACTAACTGATAATTCCCATTTTCTTTTGGACGACTCGCCCGTAACACTTATAGATACATCAAATGTGGGATATTATCAACTTAATAGTGATGGGGGATGCATCAATGAACATGAAGCACAGTTGATTATTTCAATAATTGATGCTCTCGTAAAAAATCAGATATCCTATGATGAAATAGGTGTCATAACTCCATATAAGAAACAGAAAATGTACATGCAAGGATTGCTCAATGAAAAAGAGTTGGATGTTGAATGTGATACTATCTATAGATTTCAGGGTAGGGAAAAGGATGTCATAATAATATCATTCTGTAAAAGCAGCAGGAGTTTCTTAAATAGTTTTCAAAAAAAGTTTTTATCACAGAAGAATCAATTAAATGTTTCAATAACAAGATCCAGAAAAAAATTAATAGTGATAGCAGATACATCACTATTGGACAGTTCATACAATATGAAAGAGTTGTTTGATTCAATATCCCTATTTGATACTATCTACTTGGAGGATTTATTCTTCTAATTCCTCTGTTTTCTCTGCAGCCACTAATTCCTTTACTTCTTCTGGGATTCTGTTGAATAATCTGTCTATCAAGCTCATGTTCTCTAGTTTACCCATGGCATATGAGTATTTTTCCAGCTTTTTAAGAGCTTCATTCAACTCAAATTGCTGTTTATTCAATACTTCCTGTGTATGTTCCTTCTTGTTTACGGCCTTTTTATACTCTGACAGTTGGTTTTCATATTGAATTTCCGCATTTTCAAGATTTTGTGCCAGTTGATTGTTTTCGGTCTGCAATTTTTTCCTTTCTTTTTTAAGATCCTCTATTTCTTCAAGGTTTTTCTTCTTGTCTGCTTGTAAGTCATTTACCTGTTTCTGAAGAATCTCATTATTTCTGTTTGACTTGTCAATATTTTCCTGAAGAAGCTTTTCCTTGTCGTTGATGTTTTCAATATCCTTCTTGTAGTCATTCAATTTTAGCTTTGCATCAGTTTTTTCGTCATTTAATTTTTTATTGTTGTCTGATAGATTTTCATTCATTTGGGTTAATTCGTTGATTTTTCTTTCAAGGTTATTTCTAATGTCTTCGGTCTGTTTTTTAAGGGTGCTTATTTCCGTCATGTTGCTGTCATGTTCTTCTTCAAGCTTTTTTACTTCATCGTTCAAGTGTTGAATTTCAGTATCCTTATGTTGTATTTGGGAATCTAATTGTTGTATTTTATTCTGGGATTCTTTCTGGTCTAATTTAAGCTGAGAATTTTCTTGTCTTAATTGATTTATTTGCTCTTTTAACTTTTCATTTTCATCAGGGTCTTGGTTGATGTTATTTACATAGTTTGTTATAGCGGTTTCGATCGCTTCACCCTGTTTCTTATATGTTGTACCATATAATTCTTCTATTCTATTTTGGAATTGATCCCATAATGAATTTTTAATTTGTATAGTTTTTCTTATAATCTTATCTTCAGACATTTCTATCAGATTCCCATTTTATATTGATATTATATTTATATTTAGTATTATTTTAATGTTGCTTTTTATGTTGACTTCTGTTTGGGATAACTTTATATAGGATAAAAAATATAACAATTGTTATATTATTATTTGAAATAAAATAAAATATTCATAACAATAACTTATAAAATACATTTAAAATAAAACATTAAATATATAAAACGAAGTGATATAATGGCATACGAAATAAAAAATAAAAAAAATATAGCAACAATAGGATTACATGTAGGACAAGAAGAAACTGACCAAACTGGTTCAAGGGCAGTACCTATATATCAAACAACCTCCTACGTATTTGATGATACAAAACAAGCAGCAAACAGATTTGCACTACAAGAAGGAGGAAACATATACAGCAGACTAACTAATCCAACAACCGAAGCATT
>MVJJ01000189.1 GCA_003266145.1 Methanosphaera sp. SHI613 | reverse complement strand
AGGACAAATAATCTAGACCCCTAAAATTTTTATTTCCTAACCATTTACTAATCTTTTGAATTATCACCTATCAAATATTTTAATATACCATTAGTTATATAATTAAATATAGATGATTTATATGATAAACAATGAACTTAAGGTCATATTTGAAGAATTTAATTATAGGGCAAATAATCTGATAAATTCATTCACCAGAAACAATATGGATGAACAGTCATTAATATTCCTATCAAAAAGAACAAAACACCTATTAAGCTTTACCCATAGAATCTTATTGAAAATGCTTTTTAAGTCTTTTGATGGATTAAGCTTCTTAAAGGATAAAATTAATGAAGATTTTATTGATATTGATAAAATGGTGGAAATAATTATCGAACAGATTAATTTAAATCTAGATGATATGATAAACCAGAATGTTGATGAAAAAAGAAAAGAGGATATCGATGTCATAGTTGATTATCTGACAATTCTTAAAAACATAATCAATAAATTAAGTAGCCTATTCATATCCGGACTTAAATTCCAAGCGGATGTAATAGATGAAGACACCTTTAGAAAGGAATATAGAAAGTTCAAATATGATATTCAAGAGGATAAACTGGATTTGGAAAATAAGTTAAACATTACACTTGTCTAATTGATGAGTATCATTATTTTAATCAGGGAGATTTGTAAAGTAACAGTAAATTCTGAGACTTGGTAAAAATTATCTTAAAACAAAAAAAATAGATAATGGTTATCTACGTCTGAAATCATCATTACCTCTAACATCATGATTATAATCATCAGAATGATCTTCTTCATCATGATAATTAGTATTTTGTGATGGTCTTTTATGAGTCATATTGTCGTATACTTCATAACTATTATCTGATGGTATTTGATCTTGATATTTTTCATATACTCCCTGTTTTACTTTATTTTTAACATAATCACTATAGGGATTACAATTTGCATTTAACTTTAAACATTCAATTTCATTAATTTCACTCATACGCCAAGCTGATTTAATAATTGGATAATAAATAGCATTTAGAATTATTACTTCTATAAGACAGGTAAGCCATAATGGAAGTAATGGCTCCAAGTACATCGGAATTCCAAAGAGTATCATGATTTGAGGTATAACTGTAAATACCATTATCGCCAGTACATTTGTACTTACTCCATGATCATAATGACTACTATTCATATAATAACCATCACGATCACGGTCGGGCTCTAATCCAATACCTGTCTGGTATTCACCCCACCATTTGGGTATGGCATAGACCGATATTGCTATAGTTAAGAATAATAATGCTGTTGTTATATCTTGTATTTGCATATATTTTTTCACCTTCCCCCTTATAATGATTTCATGGAAACTACTTATTTCTTCTAATTATACTATATTATTTTCATATATTTAATACTTTTATTTTTAATATAAACAATGATATGAAATCTAAACTTAAAACATCCTGCAGATATTTAGAAACAAATAAATAAACAATTGATTTATCAGTTTAATACTATACAATATTTATGATATATGCCTGATTAACCAAGAATTGTTCCCACAAAATACTTTGTACACACAAACAACTATCATAGCTAGAAATACTGACGTACCCACAAAAAACTGCAACGGTTATTTTGATAGGGTAATTTTAGAGTTACTCTCATATTTTTATAATAGATTAGGATATATTAAATTATATGAAAGACATATTCGATAACAAAAAATTTGGCAGATTTAATCTTAATAGTCGTATTATTAGAAGTGGTTTATGGGAATCAGAAAATGATTCTTCCAAAAATCTAACAACTGAAATTTATGATAGATATGAAGAGTTAGCAAAAAATAATGTGGGTTTAATTATCAGTGAATTCATTTCCTTATATTCACGCGATCGTTTCAGTGATTATTCACATTATATTAATACTCCTCACTTTATAAAGGAATTTAAGCTATTGACTGATATCGTTCATAACTATGACGTTCCAATCTTTGCCCAGTTGGGTTTTATTAACTGTAATGTTAATGGTAAACAGATGATGGAAGTTAATGATTTGACATTAAATGATATTAAAACTATTCAAACTGATTATATTGTCGGTGCCAGGAAGATTGCCTATGCCGGTTTTGACGGTATACAGTTAAATATAGGCAATAATTTCTTCTTTTCAAGAGTTATGGATCCCTTTGAAAATCAAAGAGAAGACAAGTATGGTGGAAATACTTATAACAGGGTGAGGATGATTCTTGAAATAATTAAAGTAATAAAAGAGTTAACTGATTTACATGTTCATTGTCGTGTGAATTTATATAAGGATTTTGAGGATTCCCTTGAAATTTGCAGAATACTCACAGAAAATGGGGCAGACAGTTTGCAGATTACTAAGTTTTTATCCCCACAATTTTTTAGAAGAGGAACTCCTAATCAGGACATGTTAGTTGAATTTACCGATAAAGTAAGTAGTGAAGTTCAGGTTCCGGTTGTATTAGGTGGAGGATTAGCTGATATGAATGCCATGAATGATTTGCTTAATAATAGCAACATTGAGTTTTTTTCCATGCAGAGACCATTTGTCAGAAGTCATAACTTCTTATCACAGTGGAAACATGATGATTATGGACAATCAGAATGTAAAACTTGCAACAATTGTTATTGGAAAAAAACAAGCAACTGTTTAATTAAATAATTAATTAAATGATAAATTTTTAATATTTTATAATATATAAAAGTGATAACGGATTATAACCCCATTTTTTACTATTTTTTTGTGCTTTAATAATAAGTTCAACATCTCATATATATAATAAATAGTTATTCAAGAACTTCTTTTTACAACAATTTCATGTTTCTCAGATAAATAATTTAATTTGTTATAATTATAATATGATGGATAAAAAGATATAGATTTAATTATAAAAATAATTATGTTTATATTAAAAATATTTATTTTAATACATGAATAAACAGGAGGCTTATACATGTTTGATAAGTTAAGTTTTGATGAATTAAACGATGTTGCTGAATACACATCATTTCCCAAATCATTTAAAAAGTACAAATGGTATAAACCCTTGCTGGTAGGTATCATAACTGTAATAATATTTGGTATTTTAATGGGTATAGTATCTTATATTGCAACTATGATTCCTGGTAGTGGTGGAATAGTAGAATTTATGAAAATGGAAAATGGTGGATATGATGCATTAAATGCCTATAGTATTTTAGGTCTTGTATCTATTCTTATTATAGGATTAATAATTCCAGCATTATACATTGCAAATAGGATTATAAATTATAGGCCATTTTCTTCATATTGTTCATCACGTAATGGATGGAATTGGAAAATCTACTTTAAAACATTAGGTTTAACATTAATAATCTATGTAATAATAGGAATAATTACTTCAATAATCGAAGGACAGAAATTTAATAACCACTTTACATTAATCACATTTATACTTGCATTAATAATTATTCCAATTCAATGTGTAGGTGAAGAATTCTTTATGCGTGGTTATGTAATGCAAACGGTAGGATCTTGGATTGGAATGCCTATAATTGCCATAATAGTTCAAAGTTTATTCTTTACTGCACTACATCCATATAGTATTCTAGGAGTTATTGCTGTATTAATTACTGGATTACTCTTCGGTTTCATAACCTATTTTACTAAGGGTATTGAAATGTCATCAGGAATACATTCAGCAAACAATTTAACATCATTTATATTTGCAGGACTCGGACTTTCACAAGTAACTACAACTATAACAATGTCCGCTTTCATGACCGATACACTTTCAGTATTGATTGCATGTACCTTAACCTATTATCTTTCAAAGAAATTAGGATGGTTTAAAGAAGAAAATCTTTAAATATATTTCCCATTTTACAATTAATCTTTATTTAATTAAAGATTATATTCTCTTTTTTTTCGAAGATTAACTTTATATAACAATTATATCTAGAACTAATGTAACAGATAAGAAATATTGTTTAACATGAGGTAGTAATATTATAGTATTACTAACGTGGATAAAACTAGGAAATTTCTTAT
>MVJJ01000180.1 GCA_003266145.1 Methanosphaera sp. SHI613 | reverse complement strand
TAAATAAAAAAAAATGAAATTAATCTTTTAAAAAAATATTAAAAAAGAAAAATCAGATATAATATTAAACTTTTGATAAACAATAATCTTCTTATAGATTATATAAATATACGATATATTAATCATCGTTCAATATTTTTTCTGTAATCAATACGGCTGATTCAACCATCTTTGGACAAAACTCCGTGAATAAATTGTTATCAAGTGCATATTGTATTCCTTCCTGAGTACTTATATCACATTGCAACAAATCATTACATATATATGAACCGTTTTCTTTTTTAAACTCATCAAGAAATGTATCACAGACTTCATCTGATTTAAGTTTGCTTTCCGTATCATCAACATCGGATTTTCCATATTTTAGACCTAATACCATTAATGCACCGGTACATGCCCCGCAAACTTCTCCTTTTCTCATACCACTACCAAAACAACCGCCAATCTTTAATGCATGTTGTTTTGATACACCATATTCTTCTGAAAATGCCGCAAATACTGCTTGTGAACAATGAAATTGTTCTTTAAAATATTTTAATGCTTCTTCCACATGACTCATTATATCATCCACATTAGATATTATTTACATTCACATATTCCACTATTATCAGAAGGTTTATGGGTATCATTTAAAAATTCCACATATCTGTCCATGGTATCCTTGTTTATTGAATAATGATTCCATGTTCCTATTTTTTTAACGTTTACAAGTCCGGATTCTGTCAGTTGTTTCATGTGGTGTGATAACGTCGGCTGTGTTATTTTCATATGTTCAAGTATGTGACAAGCACATAACTCTCCATCTGATAATAATTTTATTATATCTACCCTATTCTTGTCACTTAATGCTTTACCTATCAGAACTATTTCTTCTGTTTTTATAGTAACACCTTCTTATTGATAATATATGTTTTTTAGTATTAATTTCTTTTTGAATTAACTATAGCTTTTTAACTGTTGTACCATTCTTTTGTATTATTTATTATTTTTACTAACGTTAACATAATCGGCACTTCTATCAGTACCCCCACTGTTGTTGCCAGCGCTACTGGACTACCTATGCCATATAATGCTATGGCTATTGCAACAGCCAATTCGAAGAAGTTGCTTGCTCCTACCATTGATCCGGGTGCTGCTACATTTTGTGGTATTTTAAGCAGTTTTGCAGATAAGTAGGCTACCGTGAATACCAAAAATATTTGTATGGTAAATGGTATTGCTATTAGTATTATATCCTGCGGATTTTTTAGTATTAGATTTCCTTGGAAAGAGAATATGAATATCAATGTCAATAGGAGTCCTATTGTCGTTATGTTATTAAATTTTGGTATGAAACTGTTTTCAAGGTAATCATTATCCCGTGTTTTTGTAAGATAGGATCTTGTTATAATACTTGCTATAAAGGGTATGACTACGAATAATATTACAGATAATATCAATGTATCATAGGGTATTGTGATATTTGATATTCCGAGCAAATAGGTTACTATCGGCACATATGCAAATAATATTATGATGTCATTTGTTGCTACTTGTACTAATGTATAAGCGGGATTTCCATTTGTTAGTTCGCTCCATACAAATACCATTGCAGTACATGGTGCTGTTCCGAGCAATACCGCTCCAATAAGATATTGCGTTGATAATTCAGGTGTCATTATTCCCTGATATATTATTGTAAAGAAGATTAATGATATTATATACATACTGAAAGGTTGCAGTAACCAGTTGACACACCACGTGAGAACTATTCCTTTAATGTTTTCCTTTACCTTTTTTATTGATTTGAAATCTATTTTCAACATCATCGGATATATCATTATCCATATCAATATTGCCATGGGAATGGATATCTGTGCGTACTCAAACTGATTTAAAAATTCAGGTATGACAGGCAGATACTGGCTTATCATTATACCTATAATCATACAGATTATAACCCATATAGTCAAATATTTATCGAAGAAACTTATTTTTGCTTCTTGTGTCAATTTAATCACCTACATAATTTTTTTCGATTAGTTTAATTATCTCATCCACATTTAGAACTTTATCAATAGATACAACTTTGGATTGTCTATTTTTAGTTTTTTTATTGAATCTTCCAAATTCTTTTCCAACTGATTTGCCTTATTATCATTTCCCCAAATAATAAATTGAGAATTTTCATATTTTTCCATATTTTTCACAACTATTTCATTCCCAATATCTGAGTTGATAAGAAATCAAAAATATTCATTTTCATCAAACTCCCTTTTAAATGGATTTAAATATTCTTTTGACAAGAATTTAATTCATCGACTATGATAAATATTGATAATTATCTATATAGTTACATATCAATATAGATACTTATGAATATAATCATATATAAAGATATCTAAAAAAATTAATGAAAAAATATCAAAAAACAATCAACAAATTAAATATTATTTTATAAAACAACAGGATAAACATAATTTTTAAAAGTACAGTCCATACAATATCCAAAAAAACAATTAAAAATTATTTAAGTTAAAAAATTATAAATAGATTAATAAACATAAGTTAACTATGGCAAATCTAAATAAAAAGAACCGATTATTAAGCTATGATATCATACGTGTCGTGGCACTTACCTTTTCAATACTATGTCATGTGGGCTCATATTTCGTGATGACATACCCTTATCCCTGGCAGATTGAATTTATAACCGGAAATATATTCGCAGAGGCAAGTGCATCAATACCATTGTTTATCATGCTTACCGGTGCACTGTTTCTTAGGGAAGAAAAGAAATTTGACTTAGACCGATTCTTAAAAAAGTCATGGCTGCCCCTGGTTATCCTGACGATAGTATGGACAATATTCTATGCATTGCTATACGGCTACGGCCTACCAATACTCAAGCATGACTCAACATCATACGAGACATTCATAAGTTATCTTTTAACATTCAACGGTTCATTCTACCCACACATGTGGTATAGCCGTATGATTATAGGAATGTACCTACTGATACCAGTACTGAGACTCTTTGTAAAAAAGGAAAACAAGCAGTACATTAAATGGATAATAATAGGCTCCATCATAGTCCAATTTATTCCGGCAACACTTGAGATGTTTACTACACAGTACTATACTACGTTACGCATGTTCATGGACACATTCTATATGCAGCCACTGCAGGGATATGTTGTATACTTCCTCCTTGGCTGGTATCTTACGACATTTCCATTATCCAAGAGAAATCGCAGAATACTCTACGTACTTGGATTAATAGCATTGATGATATCGATACTTGCACCACAATTCTACATTACACAAATACCTGGTATTCGATTCTATGTGCATAGCGGACTGGACATCATATCACTCACGTGGGGAGTTGCGGTATTTGCATTTTTACTATCCATATTCAAGGACAAAATAAACACGAACCAGCAAAGTATAACATTCTCAAACTACGTCTATGGAATGTATATCGCACATGTTCTATTCCTGGAGATATTCGTACAGCTGATAGTATCCTATCCGGCATTTCCAATACACATGCCATTGGTATACATCATCACAGCATTCATCTTCACGATAACATGCTCATACATACTTGTATGGATAGTGTCAAAGACCAGATTTAAGATGCTCTTCTACCTTAAATAATGATATTATAAGTTGAAAAGAGGTTACTTAGCATAAAAATGATATAATTTTTTTGATAAGTATCCTTTCAATATTTATTTTTAATAAGATAAACTCACAACTAGAACACCTAAACACCATTTGCATTCACTTTAAATCAAGTAGCTTAGGATTATTTTTTAAAATACAATTATTTAAATCATTCACAATCTTTTATAATGTATTAAATTAATTAATCTTGAATTCCAAATAATTATATAACAAGGAATATTACTTTAAAAGCTAATGAATTAGCAAGGAAAAGAATATTATGAATATGGAAAATGAGAAAAAAGAAACAATAATTATGAAATTTAAGAGAATATTTTCAATAAAGGATGATTCAGCATCCAATGAAGAGATTCGTACACGTTTACTGGATGGTGGACAAGTCACTGGGACAAACATGTGTGTACTTATATGTGCCATGATAATAGCATCTGTAGGACTGAATATGAGTTCAACCGCTGTCATCATAGGAGCAATGCTTATATCACCAATTATGGGAAGCATTCTTGCATCCGCATATGCAAGCGTGTCAGCAGATTATGATCTTCTGCGTAAACACACATTAGGCTTTGGATTGCAGATAGCTATCAGTGTAGCCGCGGCAACAATCTATTTCTTCCTGTCACCCATAAATAATCCGACGGCAGAACTATTGGCAAGAACTTCTCCAACATTCTTTGATGTGCTGATAGCATTCTTTGGTGGACTTGCAGGTATCATCGGTCAGACAAGACTTGACAAGACAAATACTGTTATTCCAGGTGTAGCTATTGCAACGGCATTGATGCCACCACTATGTACCTGCGGATATTCCATCGCACATGGCAGGTGGGATATGCTTCTTGGAGCAGCTTACCTCTTTATTCTAAACTCATACTTCATATACCTCTCAGCAAGTATTATATTGAGTGTCCTGAAAATACCTAAGCTGAAGGAGTTAACAGAAAAAGAGTGGAAAATACGTCGCTTCCGTATGATTCGTAACACCATACTTTTAACATTGCCTAGTATAGCAGCAGTTTATTACATGCTTCTTTAAATAATATTATATGTTAAATCAGGCTTCAATAAAAAGTAGCTAGAAAAAATCAGATAAAAAAAAGGGGAATATGGAATTATATGAAGAAAAAAAANNAAAAAAAATCAAGGATTAAGTGTGATAATCATCATAACCATATTCTCAACACCTATAATAATAGATAATAACATCATGGCAACCGATACGGCAAATACGATAAGCCAAACGCCGACATTCCACTTTATAACTTTAAGTCCATCCAAAGTATAAACAGGAATCATGTTAAAGGCTGCCAGGAAACTATTGACAGAGTAACCCGTACCTGCGATGAGAAATACCAACTCAATAATATGAGAGTAAGACTTAAAGGGAGCCGTTAACACGGCAATCACCAGAAACATCAATGCCCAGAATATATTAGCCATTGGACCGGCACAAGCTATACGGCCGGCAATCTCATCGGTTAGATCATCCGAGTAAATCTTAACCTCACCGATAAAAGCAAATACCATTCCGAAGAATGATGTAACAAGTGCAATTAGTAATCCTATCGGCCAAAACCTAAACTCAGCCCTAAGACCATACTTGTTAGCCACAATTTTATGACCCAATTCACGGGAAATAAAACCAACAGCAACTCCCACCATGATAATCGGCAATATCGATATAAAACCATGAACATCCAATTTAACATTAGATATCGCAAAGGCTATTGATAATACAATAAATGAAATAGCCAATCCTATTTTTTCACGCGTAGTAAATTCATACATAATACTAAGTATAACATTTATAATATAAATAGTTGATTTTCTGGAAACATAAAACAATTATAAGCGAATTTTTAAAATAAAAATAATAAAAAAGTATCTTCATAATCAATAAGTTCAGTTATCACTAAAAGAGAAATAGTGAAGCTGATGTTGCCATAGATTATTTAGAGAATGTTAAAAACAAGATTAACCTTGAAAAAACAATAAATATATGCAAATGGAGTTATGGTTCCAAATAGAAAAATATCATTTATTAAACAATACTATTTATTTTTTCATATTACCAGTCAAAGTCCTCGTTAACCATATGAAAATATATAAATAAAGAGGAAATTTAATATAACCTCCTCAAAAGAAAGAGTTTTAGTTGATATGACCTGCAAACTTACCATCCTGAGTGTAAACGTCATATCCATTCTTTACACCACCAGTATTACAACCTATAACCTCAAAGCCCCTAGATTCTGCCTTATCTATTTGTTCTGATTCCCACTCGGCATGTTCACGTGGCATTATACCGGTTCTTTGATCTTTGACATAACCAAACCAATCATCAGACTCCTGACTATTTGATGATGAAGACGTAGTTGAAGAGGCTGTTGTATTATTTGTGGAAGCAGTAGAGTTATTTGAAACATTTATGGATTTAACATCGTTATTTGATTGATTAATATAAATCAAAGTTCCACATATAATTACCACACAAAGTATTAGAGTAACACAGATTATTATTAACGAATTAGTTCTCATAAGAATCACATCTGATTGGAAGTCCAGCCATCATATGGCGTTTTTTCACGGAATTCACCTGTTTTTTCATTATAATGACCCTCATATTGGCCATCCCTACTTTTTATATGTGAACCACTGCTGTCTTCCCATTCCTTTATATACGTTCCATATTGTTCACTATAATGATAACCGTCATCACTAGATTTGGATGATGATTTCTTGGATGAAGATTGACTCTTCGTGCCAGTAGTTTGCTTGTCCTGTTGTGTCGTATTGTTGGTATCATTTGTCAGGTTTAATGTAGTGTTGTTAGTTACGTTTGTGGTATTGTTTGTTGTGTTGTTTGCACCCGTATTTGTTTGAGCAAAAAACACTGCCCCACAAATCACGGCCAGAACTACAAATGCAATGATACCTAACATCAGAACATTATTGGTTCTCATAAAAGAATCCCCCATTACATTTTATAATAATTAGTATAATCATTCATACTTATATATCATCGTATTGTTGATAATCACCAGTAAAATAGTATAATCAAATAAGTCAGTACCTGACATAATAGTGATATAATGACGAGTAAAAAAA
>MVJJ01000153.1 GCA_003266145.1 Methanosphaera sp. SHI613 | reverse complement strand
TAATTAATATT
Organism: Methanosphaera sp. SHI613; assembly: GCA_003266145.1. Classification (GTDB taxonomy): domain Archaea; phylum Methanobacteriota; class Methanobacteria; order Methanobacteriales; family Methanobacteriaceae; genus Methanosphaera. The sequence goes on along the minus strand of MVJJ01000153.1, from coordinate 9,196 downwards.
TTATAGGATAGTTAGTTTAAACTAACCATGACATATATCAAACACCTTTGTTATAGAATACAGGAATAGACACTATTGATTAATGTTTTCCAAAAAGCGGATTCTTAGGTCAAAAGATTAAAAATAAACTAGAAAAAATAAAAATAGAAAAAATAAAAAGGAATATGATGCTTAATGTATAGCATCCGTTAATTCTTTGATTTTTTTGTAGGTATCCTCGGTTTCTTCAACAACCGTACCTGTTATTATTATATCTGCACCGGCATCCCTTACTTTACGTGCATCTTCAGCTGTTCTAATACCCCCGCCGACGATGACCATCATATTGGTTAATTTTTTAACTTTCATTATGAAATCCAATGGTATATGTGAATCCGCACCGGAACCTGCTTCAAGATATATTACACGCATTCCAAAAAATTCCGCTGCCAATGCATATGCAACTGCCAAATCGGATTTGTTACGTGGAACCGGCTTTGCGTCTCCTACCCATCCAACAGTACCTCCCGGTTCGACAATCAAGTATCCCATAGGAATTGTTTCCAATCCCATCTTTTTAATTGATGGTGCTGCCAATGCCTGTGCACCAGTTATCCAGTAGGGATTTGTGGAATTTAACAGACTCATGAACAATACTGCATCTGCATATTTGGATACACCCGTTACGTTTCCCGGAAAGAGTATGATTGGTATGTCAACATTTTCCTTAAGTGCTTTAGCTGTTAGGTTAAGTACTTCCTGATCTGTAATTGAACCTCCAAGCATTATTGCATCCGAACCTGCCCTTTGAGCATCAACTGCCATTTGCACAGCTTCTTCGGGTGACTGTTCATCAGGATCAATTAAAGTCATGTGTATTTTATGATTTTCCAATGTATCATTTAGATATTTCTCGACATTCATAATTACCTGCTCACTATAATCATTGATATAATTATATTATATTTCTTTATTTCAAAATATTAATAGATTAAGAAAATGAGTAATACTTAGCCCCAAAAAAATTCATGACCAAAAAAAGAATATGATGATAAATTTGTGTGTGATAAAATATAAAATAAGCAAACAGATGGAATATAATATGCGAATTAGGAATAATATTAAAAAATAGTACAGTATATTGAATCTGAATTAAAAATGAATAAAAAAAAAGTTTATGAAAAAGGAATAAGATTATCCTCTTGGTTCTTTTGCTTTGTATCTTAAACCTTTGTATCCACATTTTCTGCAGGTTTTTGCAGAAGCTGGGTTTCTTGCGTTACATTTTAAACAGATTTTAATGTTGAACATTCTGTTTTCTGCTTCTTCAAATTTTGCCATATCATTCTCCTCCTAAAAATTCATTCTGTACCTTTACAATTTCAGTACTGTTTTCTGCCTCACTATAGGCTTCTAATAAATGCTCATTAAGTTTTATGAAATGGGGCCCCCATTTGAACTGATTCATCAAATCACGAGCTTCCTCTTTATATCCTACAATGTATAATGTAGCACTTAAAGCTTCAGCCGTTGATAAAATACAGGGTTTTCCATAATTAACCGGATTTGCCGCAACCAAAAATGGAAGCAATCTATGATTCTTCTTAGATTTAAAATTGAAAGAAGATTTTTTTAATTTCTTCCAAGAACAATCCAAAGCAGACAATCCATATTTTGTAATTCTATCCTTATCCTCCAAAGATACTGCTTTTTCCGCTTCCGCATCCAAAACTATGGCATTGTAAGGTATTTTACGCATATTATGTGTTATTTCCACCTTATTCTGCTTTTCAAGTTTTACAGAAGTACATTTCTTCGGATCACATTCTTTAGAGTGATAAATTACAATTTTCATCTTATTAAACCAATAATTTTATTATGAGTAATTATTCCATGAAATTTTTCCTAGAATAATATGTATTATTAGAATAGTATATATTATCTATCTACTTCAAACAATAAAAAGATTACTATTTATCAAGACCCAAAAAAAGTTTCAGACAGAATATGTCATTAAGAGAAAAATCAAAAATAATGACCTATAACAACACTCCGAGGTCAAATCAAAAATGAATGAAGCCTGATGAAAAAAAGGATAAGATTGATTAGAAATAATCTAGTTAAAAAACTTAAATTGTCCTGGGAGTTATAAATCCTATCTTTCTAGCCCTTTGAATATATTTTTCCTTATTAGACAATCGTTCTTTTTTATGTACCGCTGTGTTTGAAAAGAAGTACATCCGTGTACGTTGTGATTTATCGGCTATTCTATCCTTGATGAAGATAGTTTTTAATGCCTCTATTTTTCCATCGTTTAAAAGGTCTTCATAACTGGATCCGGTTATGATTAAAAAGTTAACCTCCTTTAAAGTTTTCATTCTGCTTTTGGTGTTGTCGTTTGTATACCTGAATCCTACCGTAAATACACGTGAGAAATAACCCACAAGCTTTGAAGGTGCATCCATCCAAAATAATGGAAATATAAATGTCAATATGTCAGCGTCATTAATTAGTTTCTGCTGTTTTCTTACATCCCTCGACAATTCACAAGAGACATACTCCGATTCCCTTTGATATTCTTTTCGTGTAAGATCGGATTGAAAATGCTCTTTATATAAGTCAGTTATTGTATACTCGATATTCTTACTTTTTAAACCCTGAATATATGCCTTTTTGATTTCATTTGTCATACTGCTGTTTTCCGGATGACAGTAAACTATATGCACTTTGGTATTCTTTGTCATGTTATCATATTTATCATTAATGATATAACTATTGATTCCAGTACAAAAAGAAATAAAATTATTAAATGATAAAATACAAATATTATATTTAGTTATTTATTTAGGGGATTTATGTATGAAGAAAATTGCAGTCGCTGTTAAAGATACTGGTAAAAAAGTGGAACATTTTGGCATTTGTGAATACTTTATTGTTTATGATTATGATGAAGATAATTGCAATATTGAATATGACAATGTTATTTTCTCATCTAAAGACCATAAACCGGATAATGAGGAATGGGAGAAATCTGCTGATTCAATAAAAAACTGTGATATTGTCATATGTGAGAAAATTGGCCCTATCGCCAAGGCAGAAGTTGAAATGATGAACATCAAGGTCATCGAAGAGGAAGGTCCCGTTGAGGATGTTCTTGATAAATTTATTCAAATTGAAACAAAAAAGAAAAAAATTCTTTAAACAATCCTATTCTTTTTTTTAACGTTTTATTCTTTATATTTTTAATTAAAATTACTTTCATACTACATATCATATTATAATAGCTAATTTGATAATATTCATTAATTATACCCAAAACTAAGATAATTTAATCTAAATTAAATTTAATGGATAAAAACTAAAATGAATTTTAACAACTTGGACTTAAATATTATGTATATATTAATTAGAAATAAAATAACATAATCATATTTTTAGCAAATAAGTTTAATTTATGAATATGATATAAAAAAAAACATTAATCTCATATTTCAAAAATGGAGAGTAATCACATGAAAGTAGATAAAAATTTAGAAAAATTATATGAAGCCTTGTACGGTAAAACGTTCAATAGAACATTACTTACGGGTTCCATTAAAAAAGGATTTTCTACTTTTTCAATTCATAATATAGATGAATTAAAAACAGCCATAAATCAAACTGCCCTGGATGATGAGATATACATAAGTTTTTATGATTTTGATACCGAAGAAGATGTTACACGATGGATGAAAACTGATCTGGATAAATTCATAAACACGTCAAGAAAAAATTCTATGGTAATAAGATTTAGAGAAAATTCTGAAATAATTAAAGAAGAAGTTAGAGATCTTAGTGATATTCAAAAATTCATGTTTATCAGAAGGACAATCAATCTTGGATTTAATGAAAACATTATATCAGAGTGTAAAAAAACATATGATTACCTCAAAAAGAAATTGAACATCAGAGGATATCCGATGTTTAATGGAATTAACGAATGTTCATTATACCTATTCTTTGATGAAGAGACATTCGATAATCCAACAGAAACATTATATTACTTCTACACATTCATTGAAAAGACATTGGATCTTAAAACCATAACTTATGCAGAAATTGAACCATTTTCACAAATCATCACACTGCCGGGAAGTCAAAACGAAGACTCCAAGTTATACGTTAAGCCATATGATATCAACGCAGAATATGAAGATGTTATCAGCAACAGTGCAGACAAAAATACAGAGTATATACTGCCAAATAAAACCCAGGATACATCCAAATTAAACAAACTACTTGAAACCATAGATGCCGGAATCACTAAAAGTAAATCTCAAGGAAAAAGTCTCCTTGAAATAGATATTGATAATATATAAATATCTATACTCTCCAACTTTTTCAAACTAATTCTCTTAAATTTTCACACCATATTAAACAACACATTTATATTATACTTAAAATATAATATAATAATAGAATATAGACTAGGTTTATAATAATTTATAATAGCCAAAATATTATTATAGAAGAATATGACTGAATGTCATGCGTATCTAAATTCTTTTATAAAAGACGAGTGTCTTATTTATTATAACCCTGACGGATTTTTTCAAACTTAATAGACTTGAAATTATATTTAACAATAAAAATAGTAAATTAAAGACCATCTAAGATAAGTAGAATCTTATTTTTACTAAAAAAACTTTTAAATCGTAACATATCGTTACAAAATTCATAAATACAGCATAAAAAGATAGCATGCTGTAAATTTTTTACATAAAACTAATAAAACAATTAATTTAAATATATAGGAGAGTATGATATAATGGCAAAAGCTAGAAGACGAGTACGTGACACATGGAAAGAAAAAGTATGGTATGAAGTAGTAGCACCAGGAGAATTCGACGAAGCAAGTCTTGGAACAAGTCCTGCTAAAGAACCTGATATGTTAGTAGGTCGTAAAATAGAAACATCAATGCGTGAAATCACAGGAGATTTCAGCAGACAATACGTTAAATTATTCTTTGAAATCGACCATGTAAGTGGAGAAGTAGCTCACACAGTATTTAAAGGACACAAAGTAACAACAGATTACGTACGTAGTATGATCAGACGCGGAACCAGTCGTATCGACACAATTACTGATGCAACTACAAAAGATGGTCAAAAAATCAATGTACACATGTTAGCAATTACTGTAAAAAGAGCAAAAGCTTCACAACAAAGATACATAAGAGAAACCATGCAAAACATGATTTTAGAAGCAGCAGCTGAAAAAACTCTTGATGAATTAGTAAAAGAAATCATATCAGGTAAATTCGCTTCAAACATATACCACGAAGCTAAGAAGATTTATCCACTTAAGAAAGTTGAAACCATAAAAACAAGAGTTTTATAAATTTGATGTAAATAATAATTTTCAACGCAAAACATCAAATTTTTTCTAACCCCCTTAAATTATTTTTTACTTTTTTTAAAAATTTTTTATAATAAATATTCTTAAAATATATACTTAATAAAACACAAAATATTATAATATGATACAATTAATATTCCTTATAATTTGTGTAATACTTGGAATCATAGTATACTATAGTGGTGCACTTGATTTACTAGGCTCATCTTTTGTTACAATTATTGGAATATTTATTATTATAACCAGAGGTATTAACTGGTTATCAATACTATTACTGTTTTTACTGTTAGGTACTGCATTTACCAAATTTAAGTCAGATTATAAAAGACGCATAGGTTTAACCCATGAAAAACGTACCATAAAGAATGTCATTTCAAACGGTATAGTCCCTGTAATAATGGCAATACTTGGAAATTATGGAGGATTCATAGGATCAATAGCCACGGCAACTGCAGATACAATGGCAAGTGAAATAGGAGTATTAAGCAAACCTATACTAATTACAAGCCAAGAACAGGTAAAACCCGGAACGGATGGAGGAGTATCAGTTCTTGGAACCGTAGCAGGATTGATTGGAGCTTTAATAATAGGAGTTTCAGCGTTTATTGTGAATGTATCCCCCGACATTACCCACAGTATCTTCATAGCATTGTTTGCCGGTATGGTAGGATGCTTTGCAGATAGTCTTCTAGGAGCAACATTAGAACGTAATGGACTTTTTAACAATGAACACGTTAATTTAACTGCCACAATAATTGGAGCATTAGTTGGTATCATTTTAACAACAATTGGAGTATAAAAAAATGAAAGGAATTATATTTGTAATAGACGGGATGGGAGATCGTCCTGTTAAAGAATTAGGAAACAAAACACCATTAGAAAGTGCAAGAACAATATATATGGACAAAATGGTTGAAGAAGGAATAACCGGAATTATGGATACAATCAGACCTGGAGTAAGACCAGGTAGTGATACAGCACACCTAACACTCTTAGGATACAATCCATATGAAGTATACACAGGACGTGGCCCATTTGAAGCAGCAGGAATACATGTGGATGTGGAACCAGGAGACATCGCATTCAGATGTAACTTCGCAACAGCAGAAGATGACTTGACTGTAATCGATCGTCGTGCAGGCAGAATAAGCAGCGGTACAGATAAGATAGCCGAAACAATCAACCAGATGGAACTTGACGACAACGTTGAAATCATCTTCAAAGAATCAGATGCCCACAGAGCAGTACTGGTTCTAAGAGGAGAAGGATTATCCGATAAAATCACGGATGCCGATCCAAAACATGAAGGCAACAAACCAAAATGTGTAAAGGCAACTGATGACTCTGAAGAAGCAAAATACACCGCAGAACTAGTAAACAAATTCGTTACAAAATCCTACGAAATGCTCAAGGAACACCCAGTGAACCTTGAAAGAATAAAAGAAGGTAAAAACCCTGCAAACATCGTTCTTCCAAGAGGTGGAGGAGAAGTACCATCCGTTGAACCATTTGAAGAAAAATATGGCCTTAAAGGAGTATGTGTAGCAGAAACTGGTATAATCAAAGGTATTGCAAAAATTGCCGGAATGGACATAGTGGATATTCCAGGAGCAACCGGTGGAATCAACACCGACCTTGAAAGTGTACGTGACCACATAGTCAAATATGCAAAAGATGACAGCTATGACTTCATGCTGGTAAACGTTGACGGAGCAGATGAATGTGGACACGACGGTGCAGCATTCGATAAAAGAGACTTCATAGAAAAGATAGATGCACTCATCATGAAGGAACTCTATGAAATAGATGACATAGTACTCTTCGTAACAGCAGACCACTCCACACCAGTAGGCGTCATGGACCACTCAGGAGATCCTGTGCCAGTATTCATCAAGGCAGACGGATTACGTGTAGACGACATTACAGAATATGGTGAAAGAGCCGCTGCAAAAGGTGGACTATGCCGTATAAGAGGTAGCGATGTAATGTATATCATCAGAGACCTGATGAATGTAATAAGCAAATTCGGAGCTTAGAAACATCAACAACATTAACAATTAACCCCCACATCAATTATTTTTTTAAACAATATGATTAGATTTATAAATTAGTGAATGAAGAATAATTCTAGAATAAGCCATTAAAAAGAAAGGGAGATAATAAATGACAGAAGATATACCAAGATTATTTGGAACCTCAGGAATACGTGGAAAATACCAGGAAGAAGTGACACTTGAATTAGCATTAGACGTGGCAAGAGCTTTAGCTAATTATATTGGTGGAAAAGGAAAAAAAGTGGTTATAGGAAGAGATTCAAGAACTACCGGTAAAATCTTAGAAAACATCATGTCCGCAGGACTTCAGGAATCCGGTTGTGACGTACTTCTTTTAGGAATGGTACCAACACCAGTGGTAGGATACGCTACAATAAAAAAGCAAGCTGATGCAGGTATAATGATAACTGCTTCCCACAACCCTTCACCATACAATGGAATAAAGTTATGGAATAATGATGGATCTGCATACAAACAAAAGCAGGAAAGAACAATTGAAAAGATGGTTCATGAAAAGGATTTCAACCAGGTAGGATGGGATGAACTAGGTAAGGAATATGACATCACACCATTCATAGACGAATATGTCGATGATATCGTTGAAATATCAGGAATTGACCCATCCAAACCGCTTAAAGTGATTGTGGACTGTGCCAGTGGAGCCGGCTCATACTTATCTCCTGAAGCTCTACGTAGAAGTGGTATGAATGTCATAACAATGAACGCACAGCCTGACGGATTCTTCCCAGGACGTAATCCTGAACCGAACAGTGCAAACCTACAGGAACTTATGAAGGCAGTCAAAGCATTGAATGCCGACGTCGGACTTGCCCATGATGGAGATGCAGATCGTATGATAGCAGTAGATGAAAATGGAAATATCTCCGACTTTGATAAGCTACTGACAATAATGGCTATGGAATTTGGTGGCACTGTAGTTACGACCGTCGACGCTTCAGCATGTCTTGATACTGCAATGGAAAAACTAGGTGGAAACGTACTTAGAACACCTGTTGGAGATGTGCATGTTGCCGAGTCAATTACGAAAAACAATGCCACATTCGGTGGCGAACCATCAGGTACCTGGCTACATCCAGACTTCTGCATGTGTCCGGACGGGTTATTATCAGGATTAAGGATTGTCAGGGCAATCCAGGTAAACGGAAAATTATCCAAGCAGCTGGATGCCATTGAAAACTATCCAACACTACGTGAGAAGATAACATGTGCTAACGATAAAAAAGAATCAGTCATGGAAACGGTTGCCACAGAATTTGAGAAGGAATTTGATGATATTAAAGAAGCCCTTACAATTGACGGCGTCAGATTAAGATTTGAAGACAACAGTTGGGTACTTATAAGACCATCAGGTACAGAGCCATACATCAGAATAACCGCTGAGGCAAAAACACAGGAAGATCTTGATAAAATCAATGAAATATCACAAAACTTCCTGAAAAAACTGATATAGTAAATGTATAATTTACGAAAGATAAACCCCTCCCTTATTTTTTTGTGCAACAAGAACTGGTACGACGAACTATATTTAATTCCTGATTTTAACAAATAGGGGTGGAATGATTTAATCAAGATATATTCTATTTATTGTACTTACTTTATCGAAATCAGAGTCAAAGGAAACAATAGTATTTAAAGAATATTGTTGCATAGTATATAACATTGTGCAATCAGAATAATTTATGCTCTGATTGTAATAGTTAAATAAGTTTAAAGATTTAAAATAACCCTCTTTAGTTAAAAATTC
>MVJJ01000024.1 GCA_003266145.1 Methanosphaera sp. SHI613 | reverse complement strand
TGATAAAATAGAAGAACTAATGAATAATAAAGGCATAATAAGACATAAGCTAAAGATAAATGCTGCAATAAACAATGCATATATATTTAAGCAGATACAAAATGATTATGGTAGTTTCCATGAATATCTGAAGACCTTTACTGACGATAATATAATATATGAAAATGATAAGACAACCTCCGAATTAGGGGATTCAATTTCAAAGGATTTAAAGAAGAAAGGTATGAAATTTGTAGGACCGACAATAATATACTCTTATCTGCAGGCAATTGGAATAATAAATTCCCATATGGAAAACTGTTTTTTATACAATAAAGGAGATCAATGATGAGTTATAATGAAAGAATAAAAAATAATATCCTATTAAAGGGTAACTCCTATGGAGAAAAAATGGATAAAATTGATGATGGAAATATACATGAGGTGATTCTTCATCGTGGATGTACAAGTAGGTTTAGAGAAAATGAACTTATCGATTCAGTAAGTGATGCCCTGAATAAGATTGGTGTTGATTTTTCAATTCTAAATGATGAATCTTGCTGTGGAATAATGTTATTTCTCTTGGGTATGGAAGATGAAGGAAACAAAGTAATTGAAGAAAACATAAAAAAATTCAAGAAGCACGGCGTTAAAAAAATAATCACAATATGCCCAGGTTGTTATGAATCATTCCGTGATTATTATTCAACACACCCTGATTTTGATATAGATATGATATTTGCAATGGACTTATTTGAGGATATAACCGTTGATGGTACAGGTTATGTAATACATGATCCATGTCATGCACTTGAAAGAGCCGAACAAGTCCGTTCAATAATTAAAAATGTTCCCGAAAAGAGAGCCAATTCATGCTGTGGATTTGGAGTTGGAGTAAACACGGGCGATAAAGAATTAGCAAAAAAAGTATCACTCAAAACATTAAGCGGAAAAAAAGTTATCACATACTGTCCATCATGTTATCATACATTAAATCGGGTAAATTCTGAAAAAACAATAGATTTTTTCACATTAATGAATCAACAAATTTAACTAAGATAAAAGTAGTAACATAATCTAAAAAGCTATTTAAAGATATTCTAATATAAAAATAGATAATTTTTTTAAAATAGGAGTAGATAAAATCTACTCCTCGCAAACAAGAATATAAAAAGTTTAATCTAATATAAAAAGAAATAAAAACTTCTGTATTAACAAAATTATAATAATCCATAATTCTTAAAAAGATTTTATTATCAAAATATAGAGATGAAACAATAATATATTGCATAACATATTATTTAAATCTTTATGTTTGAAAAAAGAAATATTCAAGAATTATAAAGAAAAATAATAACAAAAATAAATTAAATATAATAAAATAACTGATATAATAACTTTTCATTAAAAAAACTAAAGAAAGGTGATTTAAATGGATTTATATGTCATAAATGGTAGTCCCAGAAAAAAATATAACACATCCAAACTATTAGATACCTTGGTAGAAAGTGCATATGAAGAATTAGAAAACAGACAATATGATGATGAGATAAATATTGAAATTATCGATTTATACGACTTGAATTATAAAGGATGCAAATCCTGTTTTCACTGTAAAAAAATTGAAGGTAAATACTATGGTAACTGCCCAATAAAGGATGATTTAAATGAATTACTTCCGAAATTATGGGCATCCGATGCAATAGTAATGGCCAGTCCAATCTATTTTGGTAATGTAACCGGTCAAATGAGAAGTTTTCTTGAAAGATTAATATTTCCAAAGTTTGTATATGGAGCCGATTCACTGGCAGACAATAAGCCTACCGCATTCCTGTATACCATGAATGTCGATAAGGATATGGGTGAAAAGTTATATACCGAGTCAGTATTCAATACAATAGAAAGATTCATCGAATACACATTCGGTAAAACACATTCATTAAAGGTTTATGATACATATCAATTTAAGGATTATTCATTATATGAAAATTACCTCTTTGATGAAAAGGCTAAAAGAAAAACAAGGGAAGAACAATTCCCAAAAGATTTAGAAAAAGCATATCAGCTTGGTCAAACATTAATAAGGGAAGTATTAGATAATAATTAGATATAATCATTACTATTAAAATTCCAGATAAAATATAAATAAAAAAAACCATTAAAACGTGATTGTCATGTTAAATGTTAAAGTCAATAATAATTGGGACGATTTTCTCCAGAAAGAATACACCAAATTATACTATCAAAAAATGGACGTGTTTATTGAAAAGGAGTATGCCACTAAAACAATATATCCCCCTGAAGAGGATATTTTCAATGCATTTAAATTTACACCGTTATCAGATATTAAAGTTGTCATCCTCGGCCAGGATCCTTATCATGAAAAGAATCAGGCCCATGGACTGGCATTTTCCACTCCTGAAGGAAATCCTATTCCAAGATCACTTAGCAATATATTCAAGGAAATACGAAATGAGTACGGATATAAGATACCACTTAATGGTTGTCTTGAAAAATGGGCAAGACAGGGAGTATTCCTATTAAATACCGTCCTAACTGTAGAGGAGGCAAATGCCAATAGCCACAGTAAATGTGGCTGGCAAAGATTTACAGATAATGTAATTACAAAAATAAACAAACAAAATCAACCTATCGTATTTCTATTATGGGGTAAACAGGCGGAGAAGAAGAAGGAATTCCTAAATAATCCAAATCATCTGGTATTGGTCTCATCACATCCAAGCCCATTTTCTGCAAGACGGGGATTTTTAGGTTGTAATCACTTTAAATTGGCAAATGAATTTTTAAAAGAAAATAATGTTGAAGAGATTGATTGGTCATTATAACCAATTATCATACTATTTTTTTCATAATGTGCTTTAAATAAACGTTTTTCACATACTCATACGATACATAGCATACACAGAATATTGCTATAATCGTCTCAATTATGAGCAGGTATTCTAAAATAGGCACATGAAATATGTTATACATGTTATATGTGGCTACCAAACTTATTACAAATGGAAATGAGTATGCCGAATAGCTTGGATAGAACGATAAATGTCTATACTCTATGAATTTATATAATGCAAATATGTAGAATAAAACCGCGAAGCTATACATGACTATTAAAAAATCATAGGATAACATCTCAAATGAATTCACATATGCCACTATCAATATGCTTAATATAGCAGTATAAATACATATGAGTGGCTTGAACGCATCATTTGTAACCTTTTTTGTTAAATATCTATATGAAACAAGTATTAATGTCGGAAACATCATAATAAATCCAAATAGGAAGAAGATGTAATTATAATTGCCCATATATGACTGACCGGTTATACTAGCCATAGATATTCCAATATATACTATCCAATAGCTTGGATAAACATTTTCAAGATTATAATTATGGATAACGTAATTATATGTAAAGTAACAAATTAACAAGACATGTAAAAATACTGAAATTATCCATATCATAAAGGATATTGTAGTGTTATAATTGATGAAATATGTACTGAACATCATTAATGCCATTGAAAAAGTACCAGATGTACTTGCTATTATAACATTATCAAATTCATGTATGCTTTCTTCAGGATAAAAAATTACCTTCAATAATAATAATGTTAAAATGATAACTGCAAAGAATCCTATGAGTATATTGAAGTTATTAACATAACGGTTAAGATAACTTCCCAAGGAAAAAAGTGCTAACATTAAGCCACTAATTGCTATAGGAGTGTTTTTTACAGTATTCATATTATCCTCATTTTAATTTATATCCAATCATATCATTATTTTTACTTATTCCTTTGATATAATTAAACGCTTTATCATTAAATGCAATTTTATCATAGACTTAATTATTTTAGATATTTGGCTGTGATACTCTCCTTGTTATGTATAATATCATCAAGAGTACCTTCTGCTATTATACGTCCACCTTCGACTCCACCTTTCGGACCCATGTCTATAATATAATCAGCATTTTTGATTAAATCCAAGTCATGTTCGATGACTATTATTGTAGCGTTATTTTGGAGGAGCTTATCGAATATTTTAATTAACTTTTTAACATCCTTTGGATGCAATCCGATAGTTGGTTCATCAAATATGAATAATGAATTGTCCTGTTTCTTATCAATCTGGGATGATAGCTTAAGTCTTTGTGCTTCACCCCCACTTAAAGCGGGAGTAGCCTCCCCTAGTGTCAGGTATCCTAATCCCATATCAGACAATGTCTTTAACTTATTGAAAATCTTTTTTTCATCAGTAAATACTGCTATTGATTCATCAATGGTAAGTGCCATCAAATCCTTTATTGAATAATTGTTATATTTGATTTCATCACATTTATCTGAAAACCTAAGTCCGTCACAATCAGGACAAGTAATTTCAACATCAGGTAAAAATTGTACATCCATGTTGATTTGACCCGTACCGTTACATGTAGGACATCTTAGGCTGCCCGTGTTATATGAAAAATCCTTAAGAGTATACCCCTTTTCAACGGATTTATCAAGTTTTGCATATAACTTCCTAATAGGTGTAAAAACACCACTATATGTTGCAAGGGTACTGCGCACGTTCTTTCCAATAGGAGCAGAATCAATTAAATAAATTTTTTCAATATCCGAGGAGTCAATTGATTTGATATGATCAGGTAATTTTTCATTATTAATAGTATTAAATATGGCAGGATATAAACTTTCCAGGATTAGAGTTGTTTTACCGCTACCACTAACACCTGTAACGACATTGAATCTTCCCTTAGGTATTTTTAAATCCAATTCTTTGACTGTATGTATCTTATCAGTAGATAACTTTATTATACCATTATCGAAAAGTTTATCCTTGGTTATTTTTTCTCGTATGATAATGTCCTCATCATCTGAAATGTATGGGCCAATGATTGAGTTTTCATCATTCATCACATCATTGATTGATCCTTGACTAATGATATTACCTCCATCCGAACCTGAACTTGGCCCAATTTCTATCAGATAATCGGCTATACGTAGTATTCTAGTGTCATGATCAACGACAATTATTGAATTTCCATCATCATTTAACTTATGTACAAGCTTAATCAGACCATCGATATTAGCCGGATGAAGCCCTATTGATGGCTCATCAAGAACATATAATATCCCTGTTGTTTGATTTCGTACCGTACGTGCAAGTTGAACACGTTGCAATTCACCAGTTGATAATGTTGAACTAGGCCTGTCAAGTGTAAGATAACCCAATCCTAACTCTAACAAACTGTTTGCATTATCCAGGAATTCTTCATAGATTGGAATTGCTATCTGTTGAAGTTCTGCCGGCAGTGATTTTATGGTTGAACTTATCCATATTGTTACTTCTTCCAAGCTCATCTTACTGACTTGGCTGATAGTTAAACCATTTAATAAGGTTGAATCCGCTTTTCTGTTTAGTCGTGTCCCCTGACATTCATTACAAACTTGCGTTTTAAGGTATTTGTTTATACGACTCAAACCTTTCTCTGATTGGGCCTTATCAAGTGCTTGTCGAACAGATTCAATGGCATTTCGATAAGTGAAATTTAATTCGAACGCCTTACCATTACCTGGAATAACAACTTCCTTGGTAACCGACTCTCCATGGAAAATAATATCCTTCTCTTTATCGGTCAAATCCTTGAATGGTACGTCTATACGTACACCCATCTCTTTGGCAACATGATACATGGCAGATAGACCAAACATTGTCCATGGTTTTACGGCACCTTCTTGAAGTGTCAAATTCTCATCAGGGATAAGACTATCAACATCAACATCTCTTACAATACCTGTACCTGAACATTTTTCACATGCTCCATCACTGTTGAATGAATACTCCTCAGCGGACAATCCATAAAATTCCACACCACATTCATCACATTTAAGTGGCAATTCCCTTGCTACATTCATGGATTCCTCTAAGATATGTCCATTAGGACAAGTGTATTTGCCGCATCGTGAAAACAGTAATCTTATGGAGTTTAACAGTTCACTACTGGTTCCGAAGGTACTTCTTATACCTGGGATATTGGGTCGTTGATTTAATGCAAGACTTGCAGGTACATGTTCTATCGAATCAACCTTTGTCTTAGAGTGTTGTGTAATTCTACGTCTGGTATATGTTGATAACGCTTCCAAATATCTTCTTGAACCCTCTGCATATAATACACCTAATGCGAGGGATGATTTACCACTGCCTGATACTCCTGCAATGGAAACGATTTTACCTAAGGGTATATCAACATCTATATTTTTAAGATTATGTACTCTTGCACCCTTTACTCTAATATTATTAATCATTTTAAAAATCCTTTAAATAAATTGTTTCAGTTTATCAGGTTTGGAAATAACTTTTAAAACATCATTTTCATCGATTAATGAATAATCTGCATAGCCCCAATTGACGATGATACAATCGATACCTGCATTCTTTGCTGTTTTGATATCTGTAGGTGAATCACCCACATAAACAACTTCTTTTTTATCAATATCCGTTTTGTTTAATATTTGATTTATACCATATGCATCCGGTTTGGACGGATTAGGTGGATTATGTCCTTGAATGTCAATAAATTTAATCTCTTCCAAATACTTCTCGACATAGCTCTTGATTGAATAAGTGTATCTATTGGAGTTTATGGCCAGTTGGATATTATTATCCTGCAAATATGATAATATATCCTCAATTCCATCGAAAGGTTCTGTAACGTTGTCCTCAAAATCTTCAATTATGTCCAGATACGTTTGTTTTACTAATTCTATATTTTCAGGAGAGGAATCTGATTGTAATACGTTTGATATGACCTGATTTATGTTTCCACCTACAGCATATCTATATTCTTCAAGTGTTAATTCTTTAAAGCCATGAATTTTCAATGCTTGATTCATATTATGTACCAATTGTCCTATAGTATTAAATAACGTACCATCAAAATCAAAAATAAATAATTTCTTCATGTTTATACCTTATTCTCTTTAATTATTATTATATGAATTCTATTTATTATTTCTATCTATACTACTCAATTGTAATATTATAGGAATCCACCTATTTTTTATTATCAATATCTCATTAATCCTTAATAATTAATCACTACTTTTAAGTGTAATACATAAATATTCCATTAAATAAATATATTATTATAGAATAATTTTATTCTATTATTAATTAAATATTTAGTAAATAAAAATTCGGTGTTTTTATGATTAAGAAAATAGGAATTTTATTAGGAGTTTTAGTACTTGCAATTGCAGTAGTTTCTGTTGTAAGCGCTGAAAATTCTGCTAACGATGATACTACATTAATCGTTGGATTTGATGCAGAATTCCCTCCTTATGGATATAAAGCAGATGACGGATCATACACAGGATTTGATCTAGATTTAGCTCAAGAAGTATGTAAAAGAAATAACTGGACATTTAAGGCTCAACCAATTGATTGGGATGCAAAAGACAGTGAATTAAGTTCCGGATCTATTGACTGTATTTGGAATGGATTCAGTATAACTGATGATAGAAAAGACAAATACACCTGGTCAAAACCATACATTAACAACAAACAAGTTATTGTTGTTAAAGCAGATTCAGGAATCAACACTTTAGCAGACTTAAAAGACAAACAAGTTGAAACCCAAAAAGATTCCTCTGCATTAAGTGCTCTTGAAGGTGCTAACAAAACAGTTGCAGATACCTTTAAATCTCTAGTACAAATTGCAGATTATAACACAGCATTCAATGACTTACAGTCTGGTGTTTGTGATGCAGTAGCTATGGATTATAATACTGCTAAGTACCAAGTAAAAGAACATGGAGCAGACCAATACAAAATCTTAGAAGAACAAATTACTTCTGAAGAATATGGAATCGGTTTCAAATTAGGTAATGATGCATTAAAAGACAAAGTACAATCTACTTTAGATGAAATGCAAAAAGATGGAACAACTGCTAAATTAGCTGAAAAATACGCTGATTATGGAGTTCCTGAATCATTAATTACCCAATAATCTTAAAATAATAGGCGAATAATATATGATGTTAAGTACAGTTATATCCCAACTTTGTGAAGGAATGGTAACTTCAATTGAGATATTCTTACTTACCCTATTATTCTCTATTCCTTTAGGTTTACTAATAGCCGCGGGAAGAATGAGTAATTTTAAACCTCTTCAATGGTTAATGAAAATATATATTTCAATCATGAGAGGTACACCTTTAATGCTACAGTTAATCGTAGTATTCTTTGGACCTTACTATATTTTTGGAATGACTTTATCACCTGATTATAGGATGATAGCAGTTATTATAGCATTTTCAATTAACTATGCAGCATACTTTGCTGAAAT
>MVJJ01000057.1 GCA_003266145.1 Methanosphaera sp. SHI613 | reverse complement strand
AACAAGGAAGTTGAAGAGGACCGTATAACAGTAGCCCAGCCGATAACACAAGACCGTACGATGATAAGAAAAAGCCTAGTCAACAGCCTACTTGAATTCCTGGAAGACAACAAACATGAAGAACTGCCACAGAAAATATTTGAAATAGGGGACGTTGCATACATCGATGAAAGTGCCGAAACCAAGATGAGAACAGTCAAGAAACTAGCGGCAGCCATGGTATCATCAAATGCAAACTATACGGATATAAAGGCCATAGTCGAATCATTCACATCAAATATGGGATTTGAAATGAACATCACCGACAGTAATAATTCAATATTCATACCTGGCAGATGTGCAGACTTTGAAGTAACAACAACGGATGATAAGCTACCATTTACATTCACAGGTTACTATGGTGAACTACATCCTGAAGTAATCACAAACTTCGACTTGGAATACCCTGTAGTACTATTTGAAGTAGAATTCAGCCAGAAAGAATAATTCTCTTCAAAACTCTTTTTTTTTATTTATCTTGATACTCATTTTCACAGACCTTTTTCCAATACGGTTGATATTATTAATTTTTAATTACCACTTTTAACAAATATATCATTATGAAATATAGGACTTTGGGAAAAACGGGAATAAACGCATCAATACTAGGCTTTGGAGCAATGAGATTACCTCTACTTGATGAAAACCCTGAACATGTGGATATTGCGGAAACAGAAAGGATGGTTGAATATGCAGTAGAACATGGCGTTAACATCTTCGACACGGCATGGGTATACCATACAATAGACAGGTCAAAGCCCGGCGTAAGCGAAAGCATCATGGGCGAATTGCTAAATGGATATGATAATATACACATATCAACCAAGATGCCCTCATGGGAGATAACCTCATGGGAATACTTTGATAAGACACTTGACAAACAACTTGAAAGATTACAGCGTGATGAAATAGAACTTTTCTTCGTTCACTCAATAAAGGATTCATACTATGAAAGTATAAAAGATGCGGGATTATATGAATTCGTTGACCGGGCATTAAGTGATGGAAGAATAAAACATGCATGCTTCTCATCACACGCCTCATATGAAGTACTTTCACAGATACTTGAGGATTATGACAAGTGGGAATGTGTACTGACACAGCTTAACTATCTTGACTATGAGGAAAACCCAGGACTGGAAGCTATCAGAAAGATTCATGACCTGGATATGGGCACGATGATAATGGAGCCACTAAGGGGAGGACAACTGGTATCAAATCATCCAAAAACCGTAAATGACATATTTGAAAAGTCAAATAATGGTTACAATAACTTGGAATGGGCATTCAATTACCTGTGGGATAAAAAAGAGGTAAACTGTGTGCTAAGTGGTATGAGCAGCCTAAAACAGGTAAAACAAAACATTGCACTTGCCGATAATGCGCAAGTGGGAATGTTGAATGATGATGATAAAAGGATACTGCATGAAGTAAAAATAGAATATGAAAAGCTAACAAACATCCCATGTACAGGATGCAACTACTGCATGCCATGTCCGTTCGGCGTGAACATACCCAAATGTTTCAGGGAATACAACATGGATCTTTTGCAGGATGAAAGCGTAAACTCCGTTCAGTACAAGTTTCACCTTCATGAAGACAGGCAGGCACATAACTGTACCGGATGCAAGAAATGTGAAAGTGTATGTCCTCAGTCAATTCATATATCTGATGAGCTAAAAAAAGTCGAAAATCACTTCGGTATGTAATGAGATTATACTACCAATTAATATTTCTAGTAGAAATTACTTGAAGTATTAATTTAAATTACTACCTTTTATAAAATAATTCACTTTTTTCTAATTAGAATATTCTCCCATTTACAAAAGAATATTTGATGAAAAAAATATAAAATAATTACTTAAAAAAAGAATAGGTAATGGTAATTATACTATTACCTGATTAATGATATCTTCACTGCTAGCTTCTATTTTTACTAACTTACCATCTTGAAGATATTCGAATTTAACTTTACCATCATCATTTTTAATGAAACCGGTTTTACCTTTAATTTCCTTAGGTGTGAATTCGGTTGGATTTATTGACTCAATTTTAGCATCATTAGCTTTAATACCAACCTCAATTTTTAATTGAGCACCGGCACCATTTTTAAACTCTTCCGTAGTTGCTAAGTCAACAACGGTTCCATCGATATCTTCTGTTTTATTAATATCATCATTCATAAAGTTGTCAGTATCGTTAATACCGTCAGTATCTTTTTCCACTTCATCATAGTCGTCAGGTATTTTGAAATGAATACCATTGATTGTTAAATCATTATTAACAAGTGTAGTCTGACTTGAAGTGGATGATTCAGTTGCACTGATAGCTGCAACAGAACAACTAAGTGCGATTAATATTAATCCAATAGTAATTAATTTTTTCATATTCATTGTTATCACCATTTAATACGATTTTCTACAATAAAAAATCATATATTCTATTTTGGTAATTTAGTATATGTTTACATCGAATATATAATTATTTCTAAGATTGGTGAATTGTACTGAAAACTATTTGGTATATGTGTAATAAAATATCCACTATTTAATTGTAGATTATTATGCTGATTGCTCTGGATGAATCTAGGTAAATCGAATTATGGTCAATTGTATCAAGTCATTTGGTTGGAGTTAATATAAATTCAATGAGCTTGTTAATATTACATAAATATGGTCTCTCGAAAGTTTTATGTGATGGATGTATTAGTATCATTTGTACTGATGCCAAAATCAATTGCTATAATGGGAAGCAGAGTTTTAAACTTATTATTCATTTTCATTTTAATTCTTTTTATTTCTTCCATTATCTTTGAAGTCTGATTCAAAGTGTTTCTCTTTATTTACAGGGAATTTTTCGTGGTTTTCTTTATAATTTTTGATAGATGCATTGGAGAACTTTTCCTTTTCGATGAAAAATGTTAATCTT
>MVJJ01000133.1 GCA_003266145.1 Methanosphaera sp. SHI613 | reverse complement strand
ATACTTAATAACTAATAAAGCTTACTATAATAAAAAAAAATACAATTTAAAATGATAAATATGAAAAAATATATTACAATCCCCCTATTATTATTTATTTTGATTTTTTCCCAATGCATTTATGCTGAAGAAAACAATACAAACGAAAATAATATGATTATAAATGAGAATACAATGCCAACAAATGATAATTATGGTGTTAATAACCATAATGAAGAAAAAAATATAAAAACAGATACATTATCTGAAAACCCTTCAATAAATAATCTTCAAATTAAGTATCAACCTAACCCTGTAAATTACAGCATACATTATCCAAAAACTAAAACTCAAATAAACATCAGTAATTATACATATTATCATAATTCTAAAAACTTGATTATTGAAGGAAACGTGATAGGCCAACGAAGCAACGATGCAAACTTCACTCTTCAGATAAATAACTATGAAAAACTTAAAAAAAAAGGAAATAAAATAGAAGACTATTATCCAATATTTAGAAAAAATAATGGAAATTTCATCGCCAATATCAAAGTAGATATCAATGAATCATTTAATGTAACATTGAACTATCCCGAAACATTAGTTGAGTATCCTTCAAATGTAACCATTAACATTGACAACTTTAAGAAAGATTACATTATATCCGCTTATGCAGGTGAAAGAATAGAGGAATTCTTCCCAATCGTAGATGAAAATTATGAAAAGATTAACGAAGGATATGTTATATACAAACTGAACGGATTAACCCTAAAAAATAAAATGAATGACACAATCCAATCAAATGTTATAAATGGATCTGTACACCTAAATTATCTGATTCCATACACATTCAAAAGTAGAAACTATACACTTGAAATAGTATATATTAATGAAAAGGCAATTTCCAAGTCATTTAGAAATAGGTATACTATCTCACTTTATAAACATAATATCTCAATGACAACCAATGTTACAATATCAAAAAACATATATGAAAGTTCAATCCTCATAAGACCCTCTTTGTTAATTGATGGAAAAACACCCAAAAAAGGATATTTAATAGCTAAAATAAATGATGTGACTTTGAAGGATAAATTCAAAAATACAAGAGTTATTAATTACCCCCTTGCAATTTCATCAATGCTTAAATATAATGAATCTGTTCCAGTTCCAGATTATCTTAATAAAAACTTTGATGTTGATATACGTGATTCATGGAGGGGTAAAACACTTAAAATTACAGTTCTATACAGTTTAAATAATTATGGACGTATTGAAACTACAAATTATTGCACATTATCTTCTGAAAAGTTAAACACATCCATAGTCTTCGACAATATTATATGGACAAATAAAAGTGTACATCTACAAGGAAATATCATCACGAAGTATTTAAACCGCAATGCCGTTGGAAAAAACATTTTGTGTATTAAACTTAATTCTATAACATTGAAAGATTCAAACAACAAGCCAATTAAGTTTGAAGTAAATGACGGAAAAATAGACATTGAATTTAAAATACCAGATAATTACAAATCAGATAAGTATAATCTAACAATCACAAGTGGTGAAAGAAAACATTATAATAGCATTAGAACATCACGAAGCATAAATAACATTAACCCACATCTAAATTTGAACAACGAGGAACAATTCTTATATAAATATAATCAGATTAAAGAAAGAACTAAAGAAATAAAGTACAATATATCCATTAATATTAATAGAATCAAATGGACAAATAAGACTGTACAACTACAAGGAAATATCATAAATGACAAATTTAAGAGTACCATTTTAGAACAAAGCATTATAATTCTTAAACTTAATTCCATAACCTTAAAGGATTCAAACAACAAGACAATAAAGTTTGAAGCAAATATTGGAAAAATAGACATTGAATTTAAAATACCCGATAATTACAAGTCAAACAGTTACAATCTAACGATTATTGTCGATCAAACAATATATTATAATAGTTATCGAAAATCAATAATGATTTATAAGAATGATACCCTTAAATAAAACTTATACTATTTAGAGTTATTATGAAATAATTAAAAATAGAATAATACTTATTATTCTATTAATCCCCTTATTGTCTGTGCAAATTCTGATTCAACTATGGACTTTGCACCCAGTGTTTTTGAATGTGCATCCAACTCAGTTACCACATAGTCAAATCCCATTTCTCTTAATGGTTTTACCAGTCTTGGTCCATCTGTTAGTGCTACTGTTTTAGCATCCAATTTAGCCACGTCAACTGCATGTGGCACTCCCAGTATCACTGCTAGATCAACCTCTTCTTTTTGTAGTATTTCTAGTGCATTGTCCCCTGTTACAGGGTACTCATCAAGTCCACCTGTGATGTAATCTGCTTTTTTATTTATTTTATTGTTTACTTCTACAGCATGGCTTTTGATGTAGGCAAGTCCAATATTCTCATCGGTATTAGCCACAAATAACGGCACGTTATCCGGATTGTATCCTATCCAGTCTATTGTCATGATATCAGCAAATAGGTAGCTTGTCTCTTTCTTGGCATTCAATACCAATGCTACTTTCTTATTGTTATTTATATAATCTAGGATAACTTGTGCTACTTTTACCTTGTTGTCACCATAGTCTGGCTGGATGTATTCACCCTTTGCCATTCCACGTGTCTTTTCAAGTTCTGTTGCCTTCTCAAGCATCAAAGATTGTCTTTTTACTTCCTCTTCACTTATGATTCCGGCTTCATATGCCGCTTCCAGTGCCTGTATCGCACCGGAGGTGTTATCGCCGGAGGAGTATCCGCCGTGAGTTTCAACGACTATAATATTAGATTCTACTCCGGCTTCTCTTGCTGCATCTTTCATGTTTTCTCCGATTATCATACTGGCACATGTTCCTACTATTCCAATGTTCTTGGGATGGAATGCTTCGTAGACTTCCTGTATCGTTTCTATTAGTTTGTCTGCTGCTCCAAATATGAAGTCGTTTTCTGTCATTGCTGTTGTAACTACTCGTATTCCTTCATCTTCGAGTAGTCTTCCTGTTCTAAAGCAGCACCCGGATGGTCCATGCATTACTATCACGTCTACTTCCATGTCACGCAGTGTGTAGAGGGCTGCTGCTATTGGGCTTGGTCTTGGATGTATCATAACATTTCACCTTTTTTGAGTCTGTATTGGCCTAGACTACTGTATTTTTTGTCCTTGAATTTTTCTTCATCCAGTATTGGTCTGGCACTTATTATTACTTTTTCTACTTTTTCGGGATCTAATTCACGGTATTCCTGTGTATCTGTCATTATTATTATACAGTCAGCTTCATATGATTTATCTAAACTTATCTTCTTGGCTCCATGGGATTCAATTAATTCCTGTGACACATTGTCATCATGTACCCATACTTCCACGTCACGTGAGACAAAGTCATCTACAAGGGTTAATGATGCATTGTTTTCTTCTGATTCTAGAGTGTCATCCTCTGTTACTCCAAGTACTGCTACTGTTGTCTCGAACATTGCCAGGTGTTCTTTTAGGTATAGCTCCTTTTCTGCCATGTAGGACATGTGGTATGCCACGTAGTTGTTTGTTTCACGACTTGTCTGTGACAGTTGTGCAGGTTCTCCATATTCATCCGCAAGACGTACTATTTCCTGTGAATCCCTTGAGACTTCATTTTTTAGTATTGGCTGAGGATATTCAAGGTGAATGTCGTCTTTTAGATTTGCCATGTCTACTGCTTCTATCAAATCGACTGTTAGTGCCTCTGATAGTATTGCTGTCTGATTTGAAAGGGCAATTACTGTATCTGTGTATGCATTCTGTAAAAGAGGTATTATTTCGGCAGTTTGTATGTGTTTTACTGTTTTTATCTTTTGTGGTAGTTGATTGTATATTTCTATTGTCTTTTCAAGGGATGTGTCATTTGTTGCTGCTATTACACGGATGTCATCATCTATGAGTGTGGTGTATGCCATGTTAATATCAGGGATTAAATCGTATTCATCTATGACTTTGGACATCTTATATACAGTTCGTGGCGGTATTTTTGTATCAAATATTAGTAGTGCATCCAATCTTATGTCGTCACGTATTCTTTCACATGCTTCCTGTAATCTACTTGTGTTATATTTACCATCTATTAAAGCATTTTGTGTGAAGATTATCACTTCGCTACCTGATATGTCACTTGTTTTTTCAAGTGATGTTTGTATCTGATTATCAGGATCAAATACTTCTAAACTTTGAAAATGAGAATATTTTTCAAGAAGTGTATCCTTATCAGGATATAATGTTACTTTCATGATATACCTCTTCTCCTATTTGTTTGATATGATGCTTATGATATCTCCCTGTTTTAATTCCTGATCACTGGCTATTCTCATATTACGTCTTGCATCAATAGCATGGGTAAATCCATCACCGATATCTGTATGGATACAGTACGCCATGTCCCTTGGAGTTGAACCCCTTGGTATTAGAAGTGCATCAGGAAGTACATTACCCTTATGGTCAGAGTACTTGTGTTCATCCTCTACCGGATAGACTGCTATCTGATCAAGCAGTTCATATACAGCCGTGTTCAATGCTTCCTGTATTCCTGTTGAACCGTATTTTTTGAGTACATGTTCGTCGATGTATTCAAGTGCCTCTTTTTGCTTGGTGGATAATTTATCATCTGCTATGATTTCAAAGTGGTCATCCCCTGAATTATAGTTGATTAGTCCTGCTTTGGCCGCATTTACCAGTGCAAGTTCTGACTGGGCACTAGCCGGTATTACAAGTGGATATTTTTCCTTGAGTCTTCTGATGTTTTCTTCTGCTGTCGGTGCATCCGTCTTATTTGCAACGATGATTATTGGCTTTGATAATTCAAGCAGGCGGGATAAGAATTTTAGAATATCCTCTTTTTCCCATTTGTCATATTCATCATTCATTATACGTTCTGCTTCTATAACATCCTCGACCTGTACGCCTGTTCCGCTTAGCTGGTCTGCTATTACCTTTGCAAAGTTTAAGTGTTCACTCATCACCTTTCTAATAAGTCTTGGCCAGTTACGCTCCAGAATAGAATACATCCACATTGTAACCTCATCCTGCAGGAAATTAACATCATCCAGTGGGTCGTGGCTTCCGGCCTCACATGGAGTTCCCTCAATATCAGTAGAACCTGATGCATC
>MVJJ01000009.1 GCA_003266145.1 Methanosphaera sp. SHI613 | reverse complement strand
ATCTTTGATTTATATTGGCTATTTTTCTTATATGAAAGATTGCCTGAGCCGTATGTATTGAAAGATACACGTACGGTTCTTAGGAGAGAAAGCGAGAGCAATCTCTGCTGACTTATCCGACTGAAAGGGACACGTACGGTTCCTAGGAGAAGAGGAGAGAGTAATCTCTCTGATTTATCCGACCATTATAGAAAAATGGTTTAAAAGTAATTACTCATAGATATTCTTTAATTAATGTACTCTTATTATTCCATCTACTTTATCAAAATCAGAGTCAAATGAATAAATTTCTGATATTCCTTGATTTTTCATTACATTTACTGCTGTACTATCAGCTAATGAGAGAGTTCCATCATATTTAAGAAAATGAATAATAGATTCATCCAATAATTTATCATAATTAATTATTGTATAATTATCTTTAATATATTCATAGATTTTGACTCCTACTTTTCCACCATTGCAACTGCCAATCAAATTAATTGTTTCTACAACCATTGGCATAGTAATGATTTTATCTTCTGTCATGATATTGGATAATAATTTGACTGCCTTTTCATGAAATTCATCTTTTTCTAAAACTAATGCTATAATAAAAGATGCATCAATAAATATCATAATTTCACCATTTTAATCCTTTTGAACCTCTTTTTTTAATTTCTACGGAATTGTATGGAACATCTTCTTTTATTAATCCAATAATATCTTTTTCAGTAACCTTTTTACGAGAAGTTAATAATATTCCTTCTTCAACATCTCGTAATTCAATATAATCCCCTGCGTTTATGTTTAATAATTTTCTAAATTCTAGTGGTAATGATATTTGATTATTTTTACTTAATTTAATAGATTTATACATAAAATAACACTTCCTTATCATATTCTGTAATTTTTAATATATAAATATTTTCAAATTATTAATCAAATTAAAAAATATAACAAAAAATTTTAATATTTAAAATATTAAAAATATAGAAATTATTTTTATAAGACTCATAATAATAATCTTACATAATACCCTAAAGAAAATACTAATTAAGAGAGAAGATTTTTAATGCAATATGATGAAAACTTTGACTTTATCACCAAAAGTTTAAACCGAAAGGCATAATCGAAAGGAAAAAGTATAAGTGAAAGTACCATTAGGACATATGTGACTGCACTAAACAGTTAGGTAAAATTTTTAGACATAACCTTCTGTTCGATACGGGATTTGGACGAAAAAATAGTTGACACAATAGAAGACTTCAAAAACTTATCATAGACAAGGACAAGGCAAGTTCAACCATAAACATATGAGTTGATCTCTAAATACATTATATAAACTTGTTAAAATTGACTCGGGTTCTATAGAAAATCTCCTTGTATATGATCAAACAATCCCGACAGACTATTCAACAAACGAGATAAGACAAGTACTAAATACTATTAATACAAGTAACTACATGCATTAGTACTGTTTATGGCAACAAGTGGATGTGCAATAAATGATGTAACCAACATTAGGGTGGGAGAATTCAAGTATTCTCTTACCGAATACACATCAACTGATGAAATATCTGACATTCTGGATGAATTATGAAACCAATCCGATATAATACCTACAATAAAGGTACACAGAAGAAAAACAGACTTCTTCTACTACACCTGCTACACACCCGAGACGACAACTGCAATCATAAGATACCTAAGTACCAGAGCAGATATTGTTGATGACGAATTGCTGTTTACCATGACAAAACCTGCAATTAATCAGGCATTCAGGTACTACAATGACAAATTGGGCTTTGGGAAAATAGACAGCCACCGCAAGTTCCACCCGCATGGACTTAGAAAGTTCTTTGCAACACAACTAACCCGGCAGGAGTACACAACGAGGACATTGATCGTTTATTGGGACACAAGGTTATATCAGTCCTAAGCAAGTACTCCTATGCAAACAAGAATATCAAGTCGCAGTATTTGAAGGGGATAGAATATCTGAAAATCGAGGAAGACTCTGAGGAGGTAAAACAGTTAAAACAGCAGATAAAAGAATTGGAAGAGATAATTATCAATAAGAATAAGAAAATAGCACAGCTTGAAGGATTGATGTAGGGAACATTTTAAATAATGATAATATAAAAATAGTCTTGAAAGTAAAAAGATCCTATATAATACCTATTCGCCACTCATCGTGACAAGATTATATGGGCGTTACCTTATTATACTCACAGTAATGTTTGGAATTGTTTTAGCAGTTAAGTATATTTATATACACCTAAAAACCACATCCTCTACAATTTTTTAAAGTGTCAATTTTTATTAAAAAGGTAATCTTTATTAATAAGTTAAGACAAATATTTAATGTTGTTAATTATTTTTGATATAACGAATTTTAAGTTGAGTTATGTAATTAACAGCAAAATAACTTGATTAACTATTTATTAATCGATAAAAGAAAAAAAATAGGAGGCTAATATTTATTAATTACAAAAAAATAATCTTGTTTTTATTTGTTATTCTTTCTTGTATTAGTGTAGTATGTGCAGTGGATGTCAGCCAATCAAATGATAATAACATAAGCACTACTGCAAGTGCAA
>MVJJ01000192.1 GCA_003266145.1 Methanosphaera sp. SHI613 | reverse complement strand
TGTAACGAGTGCCAGTATATGAAGATGAATACACTGCTGAAAATATACAATACACTGAAGTACGAATGGCCTTCGGTAGAGATTGACCCAGAGGTAGCCAAAGACGCCGTCAAACCCATAGAACGAATGTTGGAGTTGAGCTAAGCTATGCATGAAAGTTAGTTTGAATAACATATTATTTATTTTATTAGGCTCATTGCTTATGGCTTTACCAGCAAGCTATGAGCCTAATCATTTTGCTAAGGCACTTTTTCTTGGAGCTTTCATACAATCTTTGGCATATACACTTATTGTAAATTGGATAGGTATAAGGTTTTCTTGGGTGATAAAGATATGTTTTGTAATAATATTTATATTATTTTCGTTAGAAACCTACACCTATTATTTTTTCAATTCCCGTTTAAATCCTGGTATAGTTACACTCATACTGCAAACTTCTTGGAAAGAAATACAAGAGTTTATACAGATTTATTTGTTTAATTTTTCAGCTATTGCAATATTCATTGTTGATATTGTTTTGTTTATTCTTTTATGGAAGATAATCTTTGCACGTTATCAATATATTAATATAAGCTATCGCCTTATCATTAATTCTGTTGTAGTTATTATAGTGTTTTTAGGAGTGTTTATTGACACTATACCTCTACCCTTTCCTGTTGGTCAGAATACAATTAATGAATTATTCTTATCTATTCGTTTTGTTCATACTAAACACGGAGAATTGAATAAAATGGAAAAAATGTTTGGAAAAATTCAGATTATCCATTCTCCTAAAGTTAATAAAGCACCAGTTGTGGTACTGATAATAGGAGAATCGTATAATAAACATCATTCAAGTCTGTATGGTTATAAGATAATCACTTCACCACTTTTGAATGTTGAACGAGAGAATGGTCGTCTTGTTGTATTCAGTCATGCTTATACACCTACCAATGGTACTAATTTCGCTATGCGATATATATTTAGCATGAAAAGCTGTCATAAAATAGATTCTTGTAGAGACTATATACTAATGCCTGCAGTTTTTAAAAAGGCTGGTTATCGCGTTGGATATTATGATAATCAATATACGCGTTCTTCAGGTGGTGCCTTAGACTATAGTTGTGGTTATTTTTTGAATCCAAAAACTATCAACGGCCAATGTTTTGATTATCGTAACACTAAAACCGAAAGTTATGATGGTGATTTTGTCATTGCTGAAAAAAAACATCTATTGATAGCTAACAAATCACTGAATATCATTCATCTGATGGGACAACATTTTGATGCTGCAAAAAGATATCCCATTGAGTTTTCACGTATTAAAGCATCTGATATAAAACGGCCAGATTTAGATGAATCAGAACGACAAAAAGTAGCAGAATACGACAATGCTACATTATATAATGATTATGTGGTTAGTATGATTATTAATATATTTAGAGAGAAAGATGCTGTGATTGTCTATTTATCTGATCATGGTGAACAGATATATGATGGTAACCATCATTTCTTTGGACGTACATTTGGATCTACGAAAGATGTAGAAACACTTAGTAATGTCTATGAAGTACCCTTTCTAATCTGGTACAGCGATTTGTTTGAGGAAAGGCATAAAGAACTAGTTACGTCTATCAGACAAGCCTCTGACAAGTCAATATGTATTGACGATATTGCTTATTTGCTTTTTGAATTGGCATCCATTGATTTCAATTACCATCAAAGTAATAGAAGTTATATTCATAGCGGATATATTCCACATATTGTTATCTATGAATGATTATCTGATTATAATTATTCTGCCATTATTTATATAAATACCTTTACGAAGCGATTGTTTATTAATTTGTTGTCCGTTTAAATTGTAAATTTTATTATTTTTATGGTTAATAGAAATATTATTTATACCAGTATTTAATATAAAAATATGACTATCTAAGTATTGCATGTGACTGATAATCCATTCTGTTATGTAGTTGATTTCATAATCAAAATTAATTTCTTCATTATTAACATCACTATCCTTTGACCATTTTTTCTCCTCTCTTTCGGCTGCTCCTGTCGTTTTAATAAGTTGATAATAGTCTTGATATCGTTTTACTAAACGATTGGTAGAAAGGAAAGTTTTTCTCAGTTCTTGATATCGTTCATTTACTTTTTCATTGAAATGATTAACATTCAGTTTTTTTAATCTGACAATGAGGTTTAAATTTATATTCATGTCATAATAAGGAACAGCCCAATCATTTAGCCATTTTGCACCAATAGTACCATCCAAATCCCAAACTGCCAATGTAAGTTTCTTGTCATCCGCTTTGTCATAAACAGCCCAATACATGTTCTTTCCTACATTATCAAAAGCATTAAGAGTATGTAGAAAAATGTAATAATCAATAATGACAGGGATATCGAAATATTCTGCCACATGTTGTGAAAAGTCTTCATCACTGCTATTGGCTACAAAATTTATAGCATTCCATAGCGTACTATAATCGGTCTCAGGCAAATCATCTAATTCTGGATACTTAACCTCAAATACATTCCAAGTTTCACTTTTGTTATCATAATTTTCAGAACATTCCCACATTAGTGCATTACCATAAGCTGATGATTTCCATAATCCACCATGTATTTCGCCTGTTATCTTGTCAAACTTCTTCAGTTTTAATTGTTTTCTATCCATACATTCAGTAAAAGAATAAATACCTCTATATTCCTCATTTAGATAGACTTCAACAATTTGTCCTCTCACACCTGTTAATACATCAGGTTCTTTGTCAGCATAATAAGGTTTCTGAGCAATATCATTCCATAATTCTGTGGCTATTCTATTACGGAGTCTGAACAAGTCAGCCTGTCCTGCATCTAATATCCAACTATTATCCTTTCGAAGACCAAATAACTGAATATCATCATTGAATTTGATTTTATAGTTACGTTTGTGTTTACCTTCAGCATTTGTAGAACCACCACGCCATTTTATTTTTCCTGTCAAATTATTGATGGTACTTCCATCTGGCATAATAATACTTACTGTTCCTTCCTGATAATCGTAACCAATATCACCAACAAGTTTAATAATAGGCAACTGATTTTGTGCACAAATATTAATATGGGTGCATAATAATAGTAAGATTATAGAATATATTATCTTTATCATTAATAATCAATTTACGATGGCTATTTTGCATACAGTTCCTTTTTCACCTGTTCTTGTTGCAGTCACTACCATGTAGACTCCACTGGCCACTCTCCTACCCTTTTGGTC
>MVJJ01000142.1 GCA_003266145.1 Methanosphaera sp. SHI613 | reverse complement strand
TATATTTGCTTAACTAATAAGCAATACATACAATCATAGCTAAAATTATGATAAAATAAATAAAAAATAATGATGAATTATTATAATTTAGAATCCGTTGAAATGATGATGCTTCCTGAGAAGTATATAATACAAGTAGACTAAGATACAAAAATTATTTTTAAAAGATCAATCAATTAGCAAAAAGAATAATATTTTTCTGAAAAAAAAATATATTTTTGAATGGTTAACATATATATCCACTACATAATAATTACAGAAAGAATATACACTTGATTAAATATTAAAAGTTCACTTCATTATATTAATAGTTATACAGAATACATATCAGATAATCAAATTTAACATGAAAATAGAAAAGCAAATTCAATGATTATGGCAGATGCAATCAACCCCCCAATTAAAGATAAAAAAAATGGCAACATCAGACATTTAACATATTCCCAACATCAACTTACCCCTCATCATGCACCACAACATGACAACAGTTGATGAATATCATAGATTATACACATTATGAAAAGTTAGAAAATCTGATATTCCAAGATGACACCAAAAAACATAACTTAAAAATAACCATAATGCTCTTTTAAATTCAGAAAATAAAGTGTTAAAAGTGTTTTTTATAATTTGTTGTATTTTATGTGAAAATCAAAAATCATACATTGAAAAACATACTTTTGAAAAGGATATTTTCAACTTTTCAAATATCTGTTTTTGAAAAACATAAAATTGATCCGAACAAAAATACAAATTCAAAAATCATATATTGAAAATCAAATATTTGTTTTTAAAAATCAAATGTCAAATATTGAAAAGATGAAATCAGTTTTATTACAAATAGTATAAAATAGTATGAAGTATGAAATCAACTTTTGAAAATCAACAATTCAAACAAGAGAGGAAAAAACATAATTTAAAAAACATACAATGTTATTCAAAAAACAAAAAAACATACTTTGAAAAGCAGATTTCATATTTTTAAATCTGGGAAATAATGACTAAATAACCAATGATACAATTAAATTTATATTGTAATAAGTAGATAAGAGATAATAGGATTTGGTAATATGACTGAATATGTACGAAAAACAGTAAAGATTAATGAAGAACTATGGAACAAATTCCAAGAAAAAATAGAAGAAGAATATGGTACAACATATAAGCATACTTCAGAAGAGATTGAAAAGGCCATTGAGAATTATATCACAGAAGATGTTTATGACGTCGAGATTACAAAAACAAAAATCAACAATTTAAAAGATGAAATCAAAAATCTGAAAAAAGAACAATCCACACTAAAGAAAACTTATGACAAACAAAGTAACGATTATGAGAATTTGGAAGAAAAAATAGATTTGCTGACTAAGGAATCTGAAGAAAAAAGCAAGACAATAAATGAACATGAAAAGAAGATTTTAAATCAGGAAAATGAAAACAAAAATCTGAAAGACAAATTAAGCAGATCACAAGAGGATATTGAAAGATTAAAAAAAGACAACAATAAATTGGAAAAGGAAATCGAAACACAGAAGAATACCATCTATAAATTAAACAATGATAATACCACGTTAGAGGAAAAATACAGAAAACAGGTGGATGAGACAAATAAGCAAGTGCAGGAAAATACAAAAATCAAAAACAAAAGAGAACATGCACAGGAAAGACTTAACAAGACACAGGATGAGTTGAACGACACGCTAAAAAGATTGGAAAAATACAGTTATGCCATTGGCCAGGTCCAGCATATGAGTTTTATAGACCGGTTGTTAAACAGACTGCCAGAAGAGATTAAGGAACTTAAAGCGGGAAGTGAAGAGATAAAAAAAGAAAATGATGAAAATTAATCAGTCTTTTATATACATCAAAGGATAATCCAATTCCTGATTATATGATATACACGTAGTAACTACTTCCTCATTTATTTTAGTAGTAATTTCAATATTCAACATATTACCTTCAAGAGAAGTATAGGTTGATACAACAGTAGCCTCTTTAATCAGTTGTTTATCTAATTTAACGACAACATCTATAACTGCTGGTTGTAACATTATACTTTCTTCAATGGCTTTTTCTAGCAAGGGGCACGTATCAAGATTTACAGGGGTTCCTACAAATTGATGATAAAGTGAACCCATACTTATACCACCTTCAAATATCGCTCGTTCTCTGTCAGTTAAATTTTTAAAGTATTTATCCATATTGTTTTCAGAATCATTCATAATTTCACCCAATCCGGTGCATCGTAACTTGGAATTGCAAGAAGCAATGTATCCATATTGTTTATCAGATCTTGTGTTGTTTCACGGGGAACTTCAAGCATTATAATATATTCGCAGTCCAAATCACCTATATTTGCTAATCGTTCATAGTTTGATATTTTCCATCCATAGTCATTTAGGATTATTTTAAGTTGAGATTCATCCAATGTTCCAGAGCTTTTGGCCATTATGACCTGTTCTATATCCACTTTACTGGATTGAGTATAGTTTCTTGTATGTGGATATTGGCTCAGTTCTATGTTACTGTCAACACTTCCTGAATCTTTAGACCTTAGAATAGATACGACAGTGGCTCCACCAACTAATTTTTTGTCATCAGATGAATTTACTGGAATGTTGGCAGTAGTTGTATCATTATCTGTGGATTGATTGGAAGAGTCATTGGAAGTGGACAGTTGACTGTCCATGTTATTGTCTTGTGTTTGCAGGTTAGTAATTTCCTTATTTGTATTGTATATGTCAACGCTGTCTCCGGTTTTTAACAGCCCACTTGCAGCCTGTCGTCTGTTTAAGCTTAAAGGTATGATAACTGTATCAGGCATAGATATGGACGTTTTTGATAAGGATTCCACATCCAATGTATTCAGGTATTTGTTTGCATCGTTTTGACTTAGTATATTACTGGTATTATCCGTATTGACTTGAACACGATTGTATTTATCCTTCTGGGATTTGATTTGTTCCTTTAGATTATTTTTTAGTATGGGGGATGCCCAGGCATAAACGTCGATATTATCCACTTCTTCAACAGATGAGGCTGAATCAATTTTTGACAGTATCGCCTGCTTATTGGCATCATGTGATAGTGATGCATTAAGAAGCTGATTTACCTGGTTAATCTTAACGTTTTTGTGGTCCTGTAACTCCTGCATTTGTGGCTGAAATACAAGTAGATAATAACCCAACGTGATAATCAAGAAAATAATCAGGAGTATGACTATTAAACCAACGTTAAACTCTTTATCCAAAGTTTTTTTGTCGGCATCATATTCATTATTCTTTTCCAAAATGTTTGTTTTTTCTTCATTTAAGAAGTTTAATCGTTGATATATGTTTTTGTTATGTTTTAATATTTTATTTAAACGTTTCATAATTTAAAAAAAAATTACAATAAAAAAAAAAGTATTTTATCGTTTATTTAGACTATTGTTGAAATCTGAAATATTTTGGACCTTATCTTTTAGATTTCTATTGTCATATACTGAAATTACAATTATTCCAATTATATACAATATTCCCAGTATCAATATAAGATATGCAGGAATCCTATAGAGCATATTATTTATAAACGGAACTGCAGCCATTATCATGAGAATCGCTACAATCACTATCAATGGAATTTCCTTAATTTTAGGATATTCAATATCGGTTACCATTAATATTGAGATTAATACCATTACTATAAACAATAATATTGGATTATAATAAGATAACATGAAAGCTCCTAACATGAAAGCGGTTACAGGAATAGGTAATCCTATAAATGTTGTTGTAGGAGCATCGGTATAAGCAGTTATCGTATTGTATCTGCTTAATCTTAATATTCCGCATATTATTACCAGCGCTGATGCAATTAACATATATAACTGACCGGTTAACATGTATAATATTACGGCAGGCGCCACTCCAAAGGAAACTATATCAGATAAGGAATCAATTGTTTCACCAAATACGACATGTTCCATATTGTCGTTATTGAATAACCTGGCTAATGTTCCGTCCATCGCATCGAATATCACTGCCAAAAACAGTAGTTGTGCAGATAGTACAATGTTGTTTTGTAGAATTGCAATTATAGAGAAAAATCCACACAAACCGTTTGCTAATGATGCAATATCAGCCAAGGTTATTATTTTTAATATGTTTGTTTCCATATTTGAACTCCCTTTTTTTTAATTAATATATATCTATGTATTACTTAAAAGATATAATTAATTATTTTTTGCATTTAATTATTTTCAACAAACACTGTTGTTTTCAGTCAAACTAAATGATAAAAATACCCATAATTAAACATTGTAGATATTATAATATAAATATATGCACAATACTATAAAAATATAGAAATTGTTTAATTATAATTATTTGAAAAAATAGAAAAAATAATATAAAAATGGGAAATTAGAAACATGTCAGACGATGAAAAAAAATATGTTTTAGGCATAGATGAAGCAGGACGAGGATCAGTACTTGGTCCATTGGTAATAGGCGGCGTATTGATGCCTGAAGACAAGTTACGTTTTTTAGAAAGGATAGGAGTTAAGGATTCCAAAAGATTAAGCAGCAAGAAAAGAAGCGTTCTGTCAAGAAAAATAAAGAAGATAACACAAACATACACCAACATCATAACGGCCGAAGAGATTGATAAACAAAGAAACGATGGAACAAACCTGAATCAAATAGAAACAAATGCGATGATGGAAATAATAACACAAGCAAATCCAGATAAATGCTTTATAGATTGTATAGACGTGGATGAAAAGAGATTCCATGACAACATACAGAACAAGTATCCCAATATGGAAATTACAACAAGACATAAAGCAGACGACCTATTCAATATAGTATCGGCAGCATCAATAATAGCCAAAGTGGAAAGAGACAAGCAGATGGCGATACTACGCAAACAATACGGTGATATAGGCTCAGGTTATCCTAGCGATAAATATACAATCAACTACCTGGAAAGTCTAAACAAAGAATTTCCTCCAATAGTTAGACAAACATGGAATACCGTGATAAAAATAAAAGAGAAATAATCAGACAAAAAACTGTAAATTAATATATTATAAGTATTAAATATAATTATTATTAATAAAGTAAGTAATTTGAAGTTAATTACAGTTGACTCAAGGAGTTATAAAAAATGGATTTTTTAGGAATAATCATTTCAACATTTAATGACTTAGTATCCATGTTTCAGAGTGGGGGAATAATCACATACATCCTGACAATCATAGGATTATATGGACTATTTCTCGCAATCGAAAAAATAATCTATTTAAAAAGAGCTTCAAAAATTGATTTATCCGAAATAATGATAATAGTAAATGAATCCATGGCACATGGTGGTTCACTAGAAGCATTAAGAGCTATCGGAAACTTCAAGACACCAATCTCAAGAATCATATCAGAAGCACTTAAGATTGGTTATAGAAGCAAATCAGAAGTAGAAGACAACATGGAACAGGTATTTATCGTTGAAATGAGTAAAATGATGAAAGGTCTTTCATCTTTACAGACAATCATAGAAGTTGCTCCTTTATTAGGATTAATAGGTACCGTAATAGGAATGTGGTATACCTTTAAACAACTGGGTGTTAACAGCGATATTACTTTAATGTCAAACGGTATCTACATATCCATTATTACAACAATATTCGGATTAGCCGTAGCAATTGTCCTATTGCCATTTTATACATATATAAAAAGTTTAATTGAAGTACAATTGGACAACATTGAAATTGCTAAGAAAATGAGTAATTGGAGATATGCAGAAATGAAAATCTGGGTAGAATCAGACAAGGAAGAAGTAATTGAAGCACTTCAAGAAGCACCGGGTATCATTAAAGTAAGAGAAATAGATGAAGAACAAGCAAATCTATTAATAGACATAAAACCGAACATGTTGGAAAAAGGTATCAAGACCATCATACGTGAAAGAACAGATGCATCTAACAGAATTGTTGAAAGTAAACTAAGACAATAGAGGCGAGTATTAATGACTATAGATACTAAAAGGTTTAAAAATAAGATAGACCAAAAGACACCTAACATTAATCTTGTACCGTTATTAGATGTGATTTTTACAATAATGATATTCCTCCTGGTAATGCTTAGTCAACAGCCATCTGTGGATCAGAATTATACACCCGAACAGATATCTGCAAAGCCGACAAGCCAGTCAGGTACGTCGGAGTATTATCTGATGCCACTAAACGGGCTTCACAAAGTTACTGTAAATGGTGTTGACAAATCAGAATATATCAGAAGTGGTGCAATAGCAGTACATACAAGAGTAATGGATGAAGGTCAAATAGTAATGGATTCAAAAACCGGATCGATAACGATAACATCGCCTGCAGAACTAGAAGAGGTAGCTGTGCGGGCACCATCTACATCATAGTAGATATACAATTAAGGAGTTGATTAGATATGTATCTTGGAAGAATTATATCAATTGGAAGTAATGAAAACGGAACTTATGCATCTTACCGTGTATCAAGCAGATCATTTCCAAATCGTAAATCAGTAGTTAATGATAACAAAGTAGCAATTGTACCTACAGAAGGTTCAGAAGGAGACATTTATAAAAATCCATATATCAGCTACAACTGTATTGACATCGTTGATGATGTGTGTGTAATTACAAACGGTTCACATACAGACATCATTGCAGGTAAAATCAGGGAAGGCATGAACCTTAGGGATAGTGTTGCATTAAGCCTATTGGCTATGGATTATGAAAAGGATGACTACAACACCCCACGTATAGGTGCAGCTATCAATAAGGATGGAAACGGATTTATCGGTATCGTAACAGACAGCAGCCTTGAAGTTATAAAGGTAAACCCTAATGAAGCATATTACGTTTCCACATATGAACACAACTCACCAAGAAGCGTCGAATACGAAGCAGAGAATGCACAAGAAGCATGTGACTACATATTTGGAGAAGGTGCATTCAGCGAATTTACAAATCCTGTAACCAGTTGTGCAGCATTTATCAAAGATGATGACTGGGAAATAGCCTTTAAAAACCCAGTAGAATAAATAACCCCCTCCTCTTAACATATTTTTTAGATAACGACTTTTTACATGAATTTAATATTATAGTGATACTATGAGTATAGAGTTAATAGGAATAAAGAATTTTCCATTAATAGAAGAAAATGACAATTTATCTGAAATCATATATGACTGCTTAAAAGATAATGACATCAAACTACAAGATAATGATGTGTTGGTACTTGCAGAAACAGTTGTTAGTAAGGCCGAAGGAAATATCATAAAGGTTGATGATGTTGAAGTAACAGAAGAAGCCGAAAAAATGTCAAAAGTGAGCAAAAAGGATGCCAGATTATGTCAGATAATCCTGGACAACTCAAATGATGTCTTAAGATGTCAGGAAGGATTGATAATTACCGAATCAAAACATGGCTTCGTATGTGCAAATAGCGGTATTGACAACAGCAACTGTAGGGAAGGTTATGTGACGCCCCTTCCGATTAATCCGGACAAATCTGCAAGGATTATCAAGGAGTATCTTGATGAGAAGTGTGGCTGTGATGTAGCGGTCATCATATCCGATACTCAGGGACGTGCATGGCGTGTGGGAGCCATAGGCGTTGCCGTGGGAATAAGTGGTATACATCCATGCAGTGACTTCAGAGGATGCTATGACCTGTATAATCAGGAGCTGCAAAGTACGATTGAGGCCACCGGTGATGAATTGGCATCTGCTGCAAGTCTTCTTATGGGACAAAGTGATAGTGGAATATGTCTGGTGCTCATCAGAGGATATGATTCATCATTTTCAAAGTGTTCTATTGATGAATCCTCGATTGATGAGATTATAAGAGAAAAAAGTATGGATGCATTCAGGTAGATTGTCATGATTTGTGTATTATCCGGAGGAACAGGTACGCCAAAGCTGCTTCAAGGACTGAAAGAGGTAATTAAGCCTGAAGAGTTAACCGTTATTGTAAATACATTGGAAAATAATTATTTCAGTGGTGTTTATGTATCTGCCGACATCGACAGTGTCATGTATACTTTAGCTGATTTGATAAATGAGGATGTATGGTATGGCAGACGTGATGATACATTCCATACACACCAAACGCTTAAAGAATTAGGTTTTGAAGAAGAACTTCGATTAGGTGACAAGGACCGTGCATTAAAAATACAGAAGACCATGCTTCTTAATGAATACTCACTCGAAGAAGCGGTTAAAATACAATGTGAAAAGTTAGGGATAAAAAGCCAGGTACTTCCAATGAGTAACCAGGACAGTGATGTGAAAATACATACAACACAGGGTGTTATGACATTTCATGAATTCCTAATAAAGCATAAGGCCGAACCGGAAGTGGAAGACATAACCTATAACACGACTGAAGCATCAAGTAACGTTATAGAAAGTATAGAAAATGCCGATCAGGTAATCATAGGACCTTCAAATCCTATAACATCAATAAACCCCATCATATCAATGGAAGGGGTTAAAGATGCTCTTAAAAAAACTTATGTTACAAGCATTTCACCCCTTGTAGGTGAAAATGCTATAAGTGGTCCTGCAGCAAAATTCATGAAAGCAAAAAATATGGAGATAAACTGCAGGGCAGTTGCAAATTTTTATAAAGAATTCCTTGACCATTACATAATAAATACTAATGATGAAAAATATAAAGATAGTATAGAAGAATTTATACCAAAAGTTTCAATAGAGAATATAATATTTAAAAACATGAACGATAAAATAAATTTAAGTAGAAAGATTATTGAAAAAGTATAAATTATGGGATTAAAAATAATTTTTTACGTGATGAAATGATACAGATAACCTTAATTCAAATAGATAATTACGGACCTTGGACTGTGACTCCAGGTCCACGATTTGAACCGGATTTACAGACTTTACAATCCAGATTATATGGTGATTTGGAACGTGAATTTGGTTCTCATGATGCAATAGTTTTCTTTAACAGATTTGATAATTTAATTGCGATAAGTAATGGAATGGATTATCAGGATCATAAAAGAATTCAGGATTCAATAAGAAACAGATACCCAATAACAATTAGTATGGGTGTGGGTTGTGCTAAAACAGCTTATGAAGCACAGGAAATCGCTACCAAAATGATTCAAAAAGGAGGAGGAGCACAATCAGCTGATAGATGTGAAGTATTGAACATAGACTCCTTGGCCACTGAAGAGGATAGTCTTGTACAAATTGCACATATCGACATCAATGACATAACAAACACTCTCACGGATGTTGAAAGTGCATATGATACTTCACTCAACGTTTATAACGTATTGTATGAACTGATGCTTGAACTTAAAGAGGAAAATGCATTATGCTTCTTTATAGGTGGAGACAATTATATGGCCCCATCCAATAACATAAGTCCTGATAAGCTAAGAGAACTACTTAAGAAAGTCGATGAAAAAACCAAGGTAGAGCTTAAAGCAGGAATAGGTTTGGCAAAAACTCCTGGTAGAGCCGCAGATTTAGCGGATATAGGATTGGAAGATATAAGAGCAGATAAAACAAGTGATTCAGTACTGCTTTTAAGTGATCTGGATAACTAAACTGTATGAATAAAGATAAAAGTCCAACCAGTATAAAGGAAAAATCAATTTTTTATAATGGGATTTAGGACTGATTAAACATCAAATCTAATTAACCTCCACTCAAATATTTTTTTATATAATTTTATTAAATTACATATTTATCCCATTACATATTAATGTATATTGATATATTGTTGGTGAAATATAATGAATGTATTATCTGCAATGGCAGGAATTAATGATGGTGAATTCTGTAAGAAATTCACAGAACAAAACGTGGACATCTTAACGTTAGGTGGATACAATATCGACCTGGACACATTTAAGGCAGGCCTGGAAAACTCAGTAAAAGATAGACAGGAATTCATAACATGCCCTCATCACTTATCAGAGGACATTGATGAACAGATAAATATCATAAAAGAATATAACCCAAAATGGAAGGGAAAAATATCTGCAAACCTCAGGGCAGTGAGTGCTGATTCATTCAAGGCAATCTACAAAAATACCCAATTGGATATAGCAGAGATAAACGCCCATTGTAGACAACCTGCTACACAGGAAGTGGGTGCAGGTCAAGCACTTCTGAAAAATGAGAAGACCCTTCTTGAAATGATAGAAGCCCTATGTGAAAATACAAAATTTGATATCAGTGTAAAAGTAAGGGCAAACGTAGAAGGTGTAGATACATTAAAGGTAGTTGAAGCCATAGAAAGTTATCCAGTAAAGTATTTGCATGTAGATGCATATAACCCCGGAATCGATGAACCTGATTATGATATAATAAACAAAATAGCATCCGTAACCAATATGCACTTGATAGCAAACAACAGTGTTACAAGCCGCGAAGTATACGATAAGATGTTAGAATGCGGAGCAGATAGCGTCTCAGTTGCCCGTGCAGCATTGGATGGAGACATTACACATATATTTCAATAAGTATAATATTGATATTTGACAAATATAAATAATTAATAAAAAAAAGAACATGGACGATATATAAGGAGTGATAGAAATGGGATGGGATGATGCACCAGCTCATGTATGTAGAGGAGGAGATGCACGTGGATTAGCATTCTGTTGTCCACCCGTAAAACCATGTCCTGTACACATGAAAATAGAGGAAATAGGATTAAGTCCACAGGAATTTATTAAAATAAAAGAAGACTTTGCTAAAAAAACAAAACTTAAATATGGGGCAAGCACCTGTTTTGGTTCATTCGTATGGTGCTGTAAAGCATCAAAGCCATGTCCACTAAGAGATATGGAATTACAGGCAAATGGAATCAGTCATGATGAATACATGACTCTTAAAAAACAGTTAGCAGATGAAATATTAAAAAATTCCAACGTTAATAAAACAGAATATACCGATGCGGACATCCAATCACTAGCCGATACATTCAACATATCCTTTGATGAGGCAAAAAGTGAACTGGAAGCATCAGGTAACGACTTAAAAACTACTATAAGAAATCTTAGAATGAAAACATTATAATTTTTCATTCACATACTAATTTTTAATTTTTTTTAAAGAAGGATCATATCATGGCATTAACATCATTATATTTGGATATGAAGGACAAAAATGTATTGATTATAGGTACCGGTTCAGTAGGAATAAGAAGGGCTCGAAGATTCCTAGATGCCCAGGCCAATGTCAACATCGTAACCAAAGATATAGATGAAGATATTAAAGTGGAATTTCTGGAAAAAGGTGCTCATTTTTTTGATAATGACAAACTGGATAATCTTATAGAAGCCTCCGATTTGATTGTTATAGCTACTGATGATTTAAAACTTAATGAAACCATAAGCAAAAAGGCACAGGGTAAATTAATCAACTGTTCCAGCAATCCTTCAATCAGCAATGTTATCTTTCCATCCACATTCGATATTGGTGGCGTGACCATATCTGTTTACACAGGCTCCAAAAGTCCTCTGATGGCAAAAACCCTTAGAAAAAAGATCCAAAGCATAATTACAGACGAGGATATTTATTACATTCAACTACAGGAATATCTAAGAGAACTGTTGAAGACAAAAGTTGACTCCCAGATTGAAAGAAAAGAGTTCATGATACAAATTAATGAAGATGAAAATGTCAAAAATCTAATTCATGATGGAAATATTGAAGAAGCAAAAGAATATGCCTATAAAATGGTGGAAAAAAGTTTAAGTTAACTTTACAAATTATTTAAGTATTAAAAAGTTGATATATAAATAAAGAGAAAAAATGTATCATTTAAAATCAAAATTATTGATATTTATTTTTTAAAAGATTATTTTATGAAATAACAGGAGATAATCAATGTTACTGAATATACGTATAGACTATAAGATCGCAGATATTGGAACCATGGAAGAGTCCTACTCCAAATTAGACGAACTAAACGCTAAATTACACGAACAAGTGAACATACAGGAAGAAGTTACCCTTAAAACATGCAACCGTTATGAAATATATCTTATTCTTGAAGAGGATGTGAACTTGCCTGCAACAAACTTCATCATCGAAAAAGATGACGTTGCAATAAACCACCTTCTAAGATTGGCATCAGGACTTGAATCAATGATAATGGGTGAAGACCAAATTCTTGGACAGATAAAAACGGCACGTAAAAATGCTATCAAAAATGCTACAATAGGACCTAAACTGGAGAAGGTATTTACCAAAGCGATACATGTAGGCCAGTCAATAAGAAAAAATACCCATATTAACGAGGGAGGAGTATCCGTTGGTAGTGGTGCAGTGGAACTCATAGAACAAAAATACGGCAGTCTAGAAGGCAAAAACGTGCTTATCGTAGGTGCAGGAGAAATGGGAACCGTAGTATCAAAGGCCCTTCTTGAAAAACAGACAAATGCAATAGTCGTTGCAAACAGAACATATGATAAAGCCCAAGAATTAGCAAAGGAATTGGATGGTATAGCAATCAAATTCAAATCAATGGATGAAAATCTACATAAAATAGATGTACTAATAAGTGCTACAGGTGCACCACATACATTGATAAATAAAAAAAGATTAGAAGTACTCCCACAAGAACATCTTGAAAATATGATTATGCTAGATTTAGCAAATCCAAGAGA
>MVJJ01000032.1 GCA_003266145.1 Methanosphaera sp. SHI613 | reverse complement strand
TATTAAAAAATTATAATAGTCTTAATATATAAAAATCATATTAACGAATAATATCTTTTTTTTAAATAATTTAATGAAATATCTTAAATTTTTATTTAAATCGATTATAATAATTAAATAGGGGTTATATGACAAATAAAAATGTGGAAGTAATGAGGGGAAACCCTGAAAATGCCGTTAAAAAACTGGCCATTCCTATAATGATATCAATGCTGCTTACAGCATCATATAATATAATTGATGGAATATG
Source organism: Methanosphaera sp. SHI613 (assembly GCA_003266145.1). Lineage (GTDB taxonomy): Archaea > Methanobacteriota > Methanobacteria > Methanobacteriales > Methanobacteriaceae > Methanosphaera. Next base: position 6,099 of record MVJJ01000032.1, on the reverse strand, counting down.
GGTTGCGGGTCTAGGACAAGCAGCCATAGCAGGTATAGGCTTTGTAACGCCAATATTTATGATATTAAATGGTGTAAGTGTAGGATTAGGAAGTGGAGCCACAAGCAGCATAAGCAGATTTGTAGGAGCAAAAAATCATGAAGGTGCATCACAATCGGCTTCACATGCAATGCTGATATTTCTAGTTGCATCGATAATACTCAGCATAATATTTCTTATTATACAGGAACCTCTGCTTGTAAGCTATGGGGCAAGCGGTGAATCCTTAAGTGAGGCACTTAAATACTCAACTCCATTGTTTATTGGTTTGATAGGTTTCATGTTTGCCAACGGTACAAGCGGAATATTACGTGGAGAAGGTGATATGAAAAGGGCAATGTATGCGGTAATCGTATCTGTCATATTCAATGCAATACTTGACCCGATATTTATCTATATCTTAAATATGGGTTCGGCTGGAGCTTCACTTGCTACAATAGTCAGTTCAATCGCATCTGCTCTTGTAATAACCTATTGGATACTTATTAAAAAGGACACATATGTGGATGTCAACCTTAAAAACTTCAAATATGATTCACATATAACTAAGGATATACTTAAGGTAGGAATACCTGCATCAATGGATATGTTTGTCATGTCCCTAGCGATGAGCATGTACCTTATATTCATATCCATGATATCCGGAGAATATGGTATAGCCGCCTTCACATCAGGTCAAAGATTATACCTATTTGCAATAATGCCACTTACAGCTATAGGCAGTGCCGTTGCAGCAGTGTCAGGAAGTGCTTATGGTGCAAGAAACGGTGATTATCTATCAAGGGCACATTTATATGGTGTAAAGTTCGGCATAGCATTCGGTACTGCGGTAACGTTGATACTTGTAATATTTGCACCACAGCTGGCAACACTGTTTGCCTATACACCGGAAACGAGTGTACTGGTACCTGAGATTACACGCTTTTTACAGGTAGCATCATTATGCTTACCGTTAACGGCTATGGGTATGTCATCCAGTTTCTTCTATCAGGGAATAGGAAAAGGAACAATAAGTCTGGCATGGACAATCATAAGGGAAGTCATATTCACTGTAGGATTTACATATCTGTTGGGTATTGTATTGAACATGGGATTACTTGGTATATGGATAGGTCTGGCAGTTGGTAGAGTACTGGCAAGTATACTTAACTTCATATATGCAAGATACACTATTGGAAAACTTAAAAAAACATTTGATAGTGTAAAATCCTAACTCTTTTTTTTAATTTTAAAAATAGTCTATACTTTCGGGGGATTAATCTTCTTAAAAAAAGAAGTGTTTGTTCTCAATTATCAAATTGAAAACTATTATTTTTTCTTTAATGGATTATTTTAATTTTAATCCATCTTTGAATGCTTCACCTACTCTTTCTTGAACTTTATAATATCCATGAGTATATGGATCGAAGGCTATTGCTTCAACTTTGTTGATGTCAATATTATCTCCATCAAATACGCTGTCTTCAGCCATCATATTAATGACCTTAGCTACTACGCCACAGCCATACTGGCTATCCTGGTACTCGATAAATTCACATTCAAAGCAAATCGGAAACTCGTTGATGATTGGTGCATCGATGTTTTCTGATTTGACGCTGGTAAGTCCACTTTTTTCGAACTTATCACTGGTATCATTACCTGAGACTACTCCAAAGTAGTCTGCTTCAACTACATGTTTGGAGTCTGCAATGCTCACGGTAAATGCCTTTCTGTTCATGATATTTTCAACGGTCTTATGAGTCTTGGTTAGTTTTAACATTATATGATCTCTTGAAAGCATACTGCCCCAAGCGGCATTCATAACATTTACGCTATCATCCTCATTGTATGTGGCAACCATTAAGACCGGCATTGGAAATATTGCTTCCGTATTATTAATTTCTTTTTTCATATTATCACTAAAATTATTATTTACTAATATGATATTAGTTCTTTATGGTATTTGAATTTTGGTTGTATGCTTTGGCAACGCACTTCCACTCGCCGTTCATCTTCAAAAGTAAGAGAACATCAGTAAAGTCGATACGGTCTCCCCATTGCTCTTCTAATACACGTACTACTGCAAGGGTTTCTTCAACCAATAGAACATCCACTTTTGCCTTAAAGTTTTCTCCACCATCTACACTATCCACATTGTCGTAGAACTGTTGGATAGATCCATGTTCAAGTTCACCATCAAGATAACCGAATAGAACTGCCTCATCGGTAAATAGTTCCTTAGCATATTTGCTGTTTCCTTCTTTGACACTTTTCACAAATTTCATAGCAGCTTCTTCTACAGCTTCATATTCACTTATTTCACTTCTCATTGTAATCATCACATAATGCCTTTTTGTATTCTTTAAATAATGCATTTTTTGTTTTTTCATTTAATTTACTGCATTCAAGCTCTGATAATGAAAATAGAGTCATTTCATATAACATCTTATTTGCTTTAAGTCCTTTTGGCGTTAATTCATATTTGATGCTATGATCTATTCGTACTTTCTTAATCAAATCCTTTTTTTCCATGTCTTTAAGGGTTTGTGATAATATGTAATTACTTAATGACGGATTTGATTGTTTGAATTCTTTGAATCGATTTTTACCTCTGAACATATCCATCATGATACATAAAATCCATTTACGGTTAAAAAAATTTGTCACATCAAATATTGGACATACCTCATCTTTCATCATATCATATCCTCGAATGCTTAAATAAATATCTAAAAAGAAAAATTAATAAAGCTATGGTAATTCTAAAATTACTTATTTTCTTTTAACGAATACTTCACTCTTGATAATTTCATTACTCATTATTCCAACAATTTCTTGTAATATGTGCCTGTCTGATATAGAGCACCGACAGGGTTATGTGCAAGTACACGATCCTTAGTCACAAGTGTCGTGACAAGGGCATCTGAGTATTTATAAAAAAGACTATCATGACCAACACATAAACCGATGACAACATTCAAATCAGTACATTCATTGTTAAGCATCTTGGCCTGAAGAATAGGGTTACACATGATGTTACCTGTCTTAACGGTCTTTTCTACAGCAATATCTGTAACGGTGGTTTTTTTCATCGCACCAATCTTGCATGCTGCAGTGTATACTTCAAACCCTTTCTTTTTAAGAATAGCTGCAAATATCCTACTTTCATCAAGTAGACCTACACAAGTGGCAATGCCAATTTTCTTAAATTCCATCCTTTTGGCAAATTCCACAATTTCCTCAACTCTTGTATACTTACAATAAAAATCAGATTCAATCTCTGCAGATATTCTTGATATCTTCTTATTATTCTCTTCATCATACAATTTCTTGATATCTTCAAGGTCCTTGTCAGTTAATTCCTTTGTAGGACAGAATTCAGGGTATTGACTATCCTGTTTCTGACAGTTTAAAACGGCACAATCACTGCATGTGAATTCATATTTCATTTACTTGGCTCCCTTATCATTTACCTTCAATATTGCTAATTATTTATTTGTATTATGATGATTAAATTCTTTGTTCTTAATCATCATTCCTATAAATCTAAATAGTATATTATACATAATAAAATATAATTAAGAATTTTTTATGATAACATGATAAATAAATACGTTTCACAAGAAAATATACATCTGATGGGTGAATTGAAGAATGTTATATTGTTGATTCTGACAGTTATCGATTTAATATTCATCTTTTTATCGATAATTTACTCATTTAACTTCCGAATGGAAAATCTATTCGCTGATTATGATTTCTTGGTATGTGTTTTATTGTTCATTGATTTATCATATGACTTCTACAGCTCGGATAGATCATTTAAGGAGTTTTTTATAGATGATAAAAACATCCTGTCGTTGTTGTCGCTGTTTCCATTTGACCTGCTATTCAGGTATTTTGCAGTATTCAGATTATTCCGTTTTCTGAAGGTATTCAAGGTAATACGGGTATGGAATGTGGTGAAGGATATCGATTCATTGTTCTATTTTATCCAAAATCACATGTTTAAGTTATTGTTTATTATACTGATAATTTATGTGGCAATATCCTCGGTACTTCTAATAATGGTTGATGAAACATTTGATTCTATAGGTGATGCATTGTGGTTTATCATAGTAACAACAAGTACTGTTGGATATGGGGATGTGATACCAGTATCCACCGTAGGAAAAGCTCTGACGGCATTGACGATTATTATAGGAATATGGTATGTGGCAATATTCACTGCACACCTATCTGCAGTATATAATGAAAAAACCGAGATGGAAACTCGAAAGAATGTTCGTGAATACGCTCTTCTTATTGAAGAGAACAATCAATTTGTAAATGACCAGTTATTTGAAATAAATGATAAAATAACTGCACTTGAAGAGGAAAATCGTGAACTCAAGAAATTACTCCTAGAAGAGTATAAGAAGAAATAGTTTTATCCAAAACTATATCAAACCCTTTTTTTATTAAACCTTTTTTTAAGATGTTGATATTATGCACTACGTAAATGTAAAGTCAATCTTATCTAAAAATAATGGAATGAACCTGTATCGTGGATGCAGTCATGGATGCATATACTGTGATTCAAGAAGCAATGTCTACAACATGACGCATGACTTTGAGGATATAGAGGTTAAGAAAAATTCACTTGAATTACTAAAGAAAGCATTAAAAAACAGAAAGGAACGTGTCATGATTGGATTGGGTTCAATGACTGATCCATATATTCCATTGGAGTGTGAATTGAAATACACTAGAGGTGCAATGGAATTGGCATATAAATATTCTCATGGATTTACATGCATAACAAAATCAGATAGGATACTTAGGGATTTGGATTTAATCAAGAAAATCAATGAAAAAAGTAAGTTTGTAGTACAGATGACGCTAACCTCGATGGATGATGATATAAGCAGAATTATAGAGCCTAACGTATCCACAACAACCAGAAGAATTGAAGTGCTTGAAATTCTGAAAGAAAATGAGATTCCAACTGTAGTATGGCTAACTCCTATACTGCCATATATTACAGATACATATGAAAACATCAATGGAATACTTGATGCTTGTATACGTTCTGATGTAAAGGGAATAATCTGTTTTGGTATGGGCATGACGCTACGTGACGGAAACCGCGAATATTATTATAAAAAACTGGATGAACACTTTCCGGGACTAAGTAAGCGTTATAAGTCTGAATATGGGAATAGGTACTCGATAGCAAGTCCAAAAAATAATGAATTGATGCAGCTGTTTGATAAAAAAACAAGTAATGCAGGTATCATGAACAATCCTGATGAGATATTCAAGTATCTGCATGACTTTCCAGGAAAAACCAGGTCCAGACAAACAACGTTATTCTAAACTTTCTATCTTTTTTAATAAACTATTTTTTTTTAAATTTTAATTGTATTGCTTTAAAGCATGATTAAAGGTCGAAACATATTTTATTTAAGCATTGGATTACAAAAAATTACTTATAATGGGATGATATAGTATGGAAGATTATATAATAGAAATGCATGAATTAACAACCAATTTGGATGACTTCTATCAAAGGTATGTTGACTTTGAATATACTGATAAAAAATGCAGCCAATGTTCAAGTTATGGTTATAATTGGAGCTGTCCATCATTTAATTTTGATGTAAATGAAATATGGGGCAAATATGCTAATATAAAACTATATTTCACGAAGATTACTTTTACCGATGAATTCAAGAAAAGGAATCTTTCATTTAAAGAGTTTAGGGAGTACTCCATAAGATTATTTCAGACAGAAAAAAGAAAAATATTGAAGAAAATGCTTGATGAGGAAAAAAGGTTAAATGGATTATTTTTAACATGTGGTCCATGCGTATTATGCATTCCCTGTGAAAAATTAAATGAAAATCCCTGTAAACATCCTGAATTAATGCGTTATGCCGTTGAATCTGTGGGTGTTAAGGTAGTCGAATGTGTAAGAGATTACTTTGATGTTGAAGCCCAGTGGATTACCCATACATCCAACCCTGATTATCATATATTCCTGAATGCGATATTATACTGATATCGATTAAATCATTCTCTTTTTAGAATTATTCCAAG
>MVJJ01000067.1 GCA_003266145.1 Methanosphaera sp. SHI613 | reverse complement strand
AAAAAAAGGTGATGTTGCTAGATTTATGATAAATCTAACATTCTTTCTATTGCAACACGTGCCTTGCTTGCTATTGGCTCTTCTACGGTCACAACATGTTTTTCCTCTTTCAGACAGTCAAGTACTTTTTCGAGTGTGATTAACTTCATTGTTAAACAGAACGCATCTTTTCTAAGAGGTATGAATTCCTTATCAGGATTTTCACGTTTGAGTCTTGTTGCCAAGTCAATCTCCGTTCCCACAACCAACTGTTTTATGTTTGGATCTTTGGCTAGTCTGACCATACCACCGGTACTTTCAACATAATCTGCAAGCTGTCTTACATCATCGTTACATTCTGGGTGTACAACTATCTTAGCATCAGGATAATCTTCTCTTGCTTTTTTGATATCCTCTACTTTAAACATTGTATGCACATAACAATGTCCATCTTCAGGTACGATTAATGCATCCTTGTTTGATAATTTTGCTGAGTATGTTCCAAGGTTGTAGTCCGGTGCAAATATGAACTTGTCACTATCAAGGCTTGAGACTACCTTACCTGCATTTGCTGATGTACATACGATATCTGCTTCACTTTTGGTTTCGGCACGACTGTTTACGTATAGTACAACGGGACAATCAGGATTTTCACTTTTCTTAGCCTTTAATTCTTCAAGTGAAACCATGTCTGCCATTTGACAGTTTGCACGGTTATCAGGTAACAATACCTTCTTATCAGGGCTGATTATAGCTGCTGTTTCTGCCATGAAGTTTACTCCACAGAATACTATAATATCAGCATCCTCCACCTGACTTGCTTTGATACATAACTCCAACGAGTCACCTACAAAATCTGCTATCTCCTGTATCTCCTTTGGTTGGTAATTATGTGCAAGGATTATAGCATTTTTTTCTTCTTTGACTTTTTCGATTTCATTAATGATATTATCTATCATAGTACACCCCTTGATTAAGATTTTTTTTTAATATAATATAACGCTCTTATATTTTTAATTATTATTTTATTGTATTTAAATTATTGCATCATTTAACAATTTTTTACAGCCACAATCCCTATTTTTATCAGTTTTTTTAATTGTACTTGTCAATAATTCAATTAAATTTTCTTCACACATCTTCATAGCATCAACTACTTCCGTGATGGTCAGGTTATGTGGTGATATTGAAGCCGCATAGTTGGTAACAGCACATATACTTGCATAGCACATCTGTTTTTCCCTGGCAAGAACCACTTCCGGAACTCCCGTCATACCAACAACCTTTCCTCCGATGCCCTTATAAAATTGGATTTCAGCGCCAGTCTCAAATCGTGGCCCTTCCGTTGCAATATAAGTACCTACCGGGTGCACGTCATTGCCGTCAATCAGGGTATTTCTCAAATCTTCACAGTAGGGATAGGTGCAGTCTATATGTACAACCTTATCATCATAGAATGTTTGAACCCTATTTTTCGTAAAGTCGATGAAATTATCCGGTATAAGCAATGTCCCCGGTTCTATGTCAATATCAAGTGAACCAACAGAGTTGGTGGCAAATACCTCTTCAACGCCTATAAGGTGTAACGCCTCGATATTTGCCCTATAGTTAATCATATGTGGAGGTGTGCTGTGGTCTTTACTGTGACGGGGAATATATGCTACCTGTCTATTTTCAACATCCAATATGCTTATGGTTGGACTTTCCCCGTAATCGGTCTGTATGCTCTTGGATTCTATGAGCGGATACATATCAAGTAGGCTTTCGGCACCTGTTCCTCCAATAACTCCAATCATTTAATTACCCCTTTATCACACCTAACGGTTTAAGCTGGGCTACAAGTTTGCTTATACCAGTATCATTTGCTGTCTTGACGACACTGTCCACATCCTTATAAGCGCCTGGTGCTTCTTCTGCTATAACAGATGGACTGTTGGCCTTAAGTACAATGCCTTTTTTGGCCAATTGTTGTGATATTTCATCAGGTGTGAACTCTTTTTTTGCACCGCTTCTTGAAAGCATTCTTCCAGCTCCATGAGCTGTTGAACCGAAGGTTTCCTCCATGGCCGTATCAGTACCGGCAAGTACGTATGAAGCCGTACCCATGGTACCTGGTATAAGTACAGGCTGACCAGCATCCCGGTATTCCTGTGTAATCTCCTTACGTCCAGGACCGAAAGCTCTTGTAGCACCCTTACGGTGAACGTATACAGTTTTGGTCATCTTACCAACCTTATGCTGTTCACGTTTTACAATGTTATGTGCCACATCATACAATACGTTCATACCTAAGCTGTCAGCATCCTTTTTAAGGGTTTGCTCGAATGATTCACGAACCCAGTGCTGTATCATTTGACGATTGGTCCATGCATAGTTAGCACCACATGCCATTGCCTGAAGGTACTTCTGTGCCTCATCAGATTCGATTGGTGCACATGCCAGTTGTCTGTCCGGAATGTCCATCTTCAAACGTTTGGCTACCTTATCCATTTCCCTTAGATTATCTGCACATATCTGATAACCACATCCACGGGAACCTGTATGAATAAGAATTACAACCTGGTCCTTTTCAAGTCCATAAACCTTGGCTGTCTGTTCGTCATAGATATCTCCCACACTTTGGATTTCAAGGAAGTGATTACCGCTACCTAATGATCCTAGCTGTGGAATACCTCTACGTTTTGCCTTGGTTGACACTTCATCCGGATTTGCAATATCCATACAACCGTTTTCTTCCAGGAATTTAAGGTCTTCTTCCCATCCGTAACCATTTTCTACAGCCCATTTTGCACCGTTTTGCAATACGTCATCAATTTCTGTTTCCTTAAGATGTTTTATGCCGTTGCTTCCAAGACCTGATGGTATCTTTTTGAACAAATCCTCAACAAGATCGTTCATGTATGGAGCTATGTCCTCCTTTGTAAGATTTGTCTTGACGAGTCTTACACCACAGTTGATGTCAAATCCTACTCCGCCAGGACTTATTACACCATTGTTTTCTGCAAATGCTGCAACTCCTCCGATACTGAAACCGTATCCGAAGTGAATGTCCGGAAGTCCTATTGATCTTTTCTGGATACCTTCAAGATGTGCAACGTTAGCTACCTGCTGAAGAGTACCGTCATCGATTGTCTTTACTGATTCATCATCCAAATATACCCTGGCGGATACTCTCATACCTTTTTCTTTACTGGATGGTATTTCATATACTCCATCCCTTACTTTTTCTAAATCGGCTTTTGTTACCATATGTAATCACGTGTAAAAATTATTATTTATTTTCAAAAATTTTATCATTTATTATTATATAAATATGTGTTTTGGATAGTATTTTATTTTTTCGTATTATCGAGTCCTGGTCCTAGTGTTGTGGTGAATGTTAGGTTTGTATTCGGTTGCTTGTTGCTGTATTATTATTTATTGTTAGTCCATAGGCTTTGATTTAGACTCACAGAGAAAAAATAAGTGAATAAAAAGTTTTGTTCAGTAAGTAATTATTATATTGGTTGATTTTTCAATAATGAAATGGGAATATAATAATATTATAACTGTTTTCATCAAATATAATATCATGGTTAGTTTAATAAAAAAGTGCATAAATTTTTTTAAGGATGAGGCTGTATTTTCAATATCCTTGATTTTAGCCATTATATCATCTTGTTTTGTAAGACCTGGTATCAATTATTTAAGTTATATAAATTGGACTACCATTCTGCTCTTGTTTGTCATAATGCTTTTTGTAGAGGTTCTAAAAAACCTTGCAGTATTTGAGGTATTGGTACGAAAGCTATTGACAAGAATTAAAACTACTCGGTCACTTGTATTCACGCTGGTATTGGCCTGTTTTATCAGTTCGATTTTCATTACGAATGATGTTTCATTAATAATCTTTGTACCGTTTTCTATCATGGCATTGAAGAAGGTTTATCGTGCAGATTTAATAATAATCACAGTTTGTCTACAGACCATTGCAGCAAATGTGGGATGTATGGTTCTTCCAACAGGTGCTCCACACAATATTGTTCTTTATACTACATCGAATATATCATTTGAATCATTTTTCCTACTGTTACTGCCGTATATCATTGTATCATTGATGTTTATATTGATAATACTGTTTTTCATTCCAAGTAATGATGTAGCATTGCATGATATAGCTAAAGTTCGATTCAATAGGAAG
>MVJJ01000164.1 GCA_003266145.1 Methanosphaera sp. SHI613 | reverse complement strand
AACAATAATTATACTTTTTTAACATCTTCAATGCAGTAAACTATACCCTTTTCTTCAAGCTTACTGATGATTCTGTTTGTCATTTTTCCGACAGAGAATACTATAACTCTTAATCCTTTTTCTGCAGCACTGCATGTAGCTTCAGCCGTAGCAAATTCAAAGTCAGGGTACACCTCTAAATGGTTTGTTATAGCTCTTGCACTGGTACCTAATACACCTATTCTGTCAAAATCCTGAGAGAATATTTCTTCTATTTTTTCCATGTCACATGCACGGGATCCACCTTCAGCTATAGGTGGTATTTTAACAATAACAACATCTTTAGGAACTAAATCTATTTCTCCACCTAAGTTAATTAAGGTTACATCTTCCCCTTCTAAAGCATCACTAAATACTTCTGCATATGCACCAGACTTATCTTCAGTGTCAGCGTACAATATACCATCTTCCATATTTAACCATACTTGTTCACCTTGATGTAAATCTTCAGCTGCTATAGCAGGCCAAATAGATTTATATCCATTCATAGTAGTTAAAACCATGTCAGAATAGGATTTAAGATTAATAGCTTCGGTTTTAACTTTGTCAATTCCATATTTTGTTATTTTATATCTGAAATTGGAACTGCCTGTTTCAACTAATCCTTCTTTAACTAAAGATTTTATGTTTTCAGAAACAGCCTGTACTGTAATTCCTAATTCATCAGCGATATCTTTTTGTTTGAGGTGAGGTTCTTGTTGAGCAATTTTTGCTAATATTTGAAATTTAGTAAACTCACCTTTGTTTTTGAATATTCTCATAATTATACCCCTTAAAAAATTATGTTATAATTTTATGTTTATATTATTATATTAAGTAGGATATTATTTATATTTTTACAATTTAGTTGATTATTGAAAAATAAGAAATATGAATAAATGATAAGATAATTCAAATAGAATAGGTTTATATCAATAAATAAACTAATCAACCATTTAAAACAATTAAAGAAATAGAATAAGTTTTTATAATTAGAAAATAACGGATAAAAAAGAAAAAAGGATAATCTTAAAAATTAAGATTAATTGAATTATTTAACAAATGAATGAATTCATCGATGTTATCTTCAGGGATATATGCCCCACAGGCCACACTATGACCTCCACCAGAGCCACCACACTTACCGGCGACATCCCGTACAAGATTACCGAAATGTATGCCGTCATAGCCCAATAATTTGGAACATCTGAGTGAAACCTTATATCCAGGTTCATCACCATCAATATGAGTATAACCCATTATCGGCTTTTGCCAATCATAGCTACTAAGCAGCATTCCGGCAACCGTTCCCACAATACTAGGAGCAATGCCTTCACCATAGAAGTATTGTAGATTATCCAAAAATTCGACGCTATTGTTTTCCTGAACTCTGGACATGCTTTGGGCTAAGTTTCTTTTATGGGTTTTGACAAGAACGTCAAGTTCAGAGGAAATCTTATCACGATTGCCCTTTATAACTTCCATACCCAGTTCATGTCTACCGTTTCGTCCACATGCATTGATGACCGTACTGTACTCACTTGCATCCTTATATGGAGTGTATTCCTGTTCAAATGTGAATTCATATGATTGACCTGAAATCAGTTTAGGAATATATTTTACGTATCGGCTGGGAACTTCCCTCGTCATCATCTTGAGTAACTCATGGAAAAGTCTTGATTTTTCATCCATAGACAGATCACACAGACAGCGTACCGTTCCCAAGTGATTCTTAACGGGAATATCCAAATTTTCCAAAAAGTGAATGCACTCGTTTCTATTGTTTGTCAATGGAAGGTGAATATCTCCAAAATAGGATAATGCCACAAATAATGGTCTGGTATTTCTACCATATAACAACAGATCATTAATGTAATTTACACATCCTACCTCTACACCATCATTTAATATTTCAGTATTCAATCCCCTTAGTCTTCCGGTCATGCTATTTTGCATATCTCCTACGGCACTTAATATACCCATCCAGCTAAAGTCATAAAAATGCATGGTCTTTGCAAGCAGATAGGATAATCCTCCACCGGAGATGGTATATGAACCGTCCAATCCATAGTAGTTTGGATTTATTTCAATCAAATCACCATTATACTGTTTTCCTAATTTTCTGATAGGTGGATGATGATCAAGTATGATTGCAGTGTCGGATGATGAATTACATAGCTGTGAAATATCTTGACCGGCTCCCAAATCCGAGACAATGGTCAAATCAGTATCGGAAGTCAAATCTTCAACTTCATTTATTTCAACAAAATTAACACTATGGTCTATTTCAAGCTTATCCAATATGGAAGAAAGTATACTTCCAGCGGTTATTCCATCACAATCGGTATGGGTAAATATCGTCACGTCTTCAGCTTCCAATATTTTATCCTTAGCCTTATTCAATAATAATTCCATTTCATTTCTAGATTGTTGAAAATCATCACTTGTATTATTCAAAAAGTATTCACCTCAAAAAAAAATTAAAAAAAAGTAAAAAAACTATGTCAAAAAGGAAATTAGTTTTTACTGGTTACTCTTGCTGATTTAACCAATTTAGCAATCATACGTAAAAATTCAATCTTTGACATGTCCTGTCTTTCAGCTATGATATAACCTGAATTTTCCCACCATGAACCAGGATAGGACTTTGAATGTTCAACTTGATGTTCAATTTTTTGTTTTCTTAAAACTTGACTTATTTCACGTATTTTAGGTTCTTGAACTGATTCTTCAATGGATAATCTACGACCTTCACCACGAGTATGTTCAGAATTTATGTATACTGGCCAGATAATTGTTTTCATTTTATATACCTCATAAATTTTTAATTAATGCTTCTATCATGTCTTTGACTGTGTACTTTTCAGGCTCTATTGCTTTAAGATTGTATTCGGATAACATTTTTCCAGTTATTGGTCCGATTGATGCTATGGTTATATCTTCACGGAGAGTCTTCAGGACGTTTTCATAGTCATCTGCCTTTTCTTCTTGGATTACATCAAACAGATTCTTGACCGTTAAAGGACTGGTAAATGTTATGACGTCAATATCCTTACGGATAATCATATCGGATAACTCCAACATCTGCGTTTTATCAGCCGGAATAGCAGATGTATATGCTTCAGCAATCAGCACATCCGCCCCATATTCTTTTAATCCATCAGGCAGTACATCCCTTGCACTTAATGTTCTAGGCAGTGCTATCTTTTTACCTTCTAAATCAACATCCTTAAATGATTCCAAAAGTCCTTCGGCTGTGAATGATTCAGGTATTATGTCGGGAGTATTATTGTATTTGTTCAATATTTCCTCCGTTTTAATACCTATTACTGCTATTTTACATGGAATCTTTTCTGAAGGATATACGTTGAAGAATGATTTTACTCCTGCCGGAGAAGTGAATATTATCCAATCGAACGAATCGATTTCATCAACTATTCTAATTAACTCGGGGGATTTTACCAATTGTAATTCCAGGGTAGGTATTATAATTGGAATTGCATCATTTTCTTCAACCAATTTAGCTAAAGCTTGAGATCTTTCCTTGGGTCGTGTGATTACAACCTTCTTGGATTTTAATTTATTTGTTGTCATTATTCGAATTTACTCCTTAATTCCAGACATTCCTTGTAGATATTGACTACTTCTCCAATGACTATTAATGCAGGTGGCTTTATCTCTTTTTCAGTGATATCAGCTAACGTACCCATGATGATTTTTTGGTTAGGTAGGGTACCGTTTTCAATAGCACATACAGGAGTATCAGGAGAACGATATTCTAATAATTTAGGAACGTATTTCTTGAGTAAACCTACACCCATAAATACAACAAGGGTGTCTGCAGTGTAATCCCAGTTTACTTGTTTTTCGGTTTTTTCCGGATCTTCGTGTCCTGTAACCAAGGTTAAACTTGTTGAAACAGCCCTATGAGTTAATGGAAGTCCCATCATAGTAGCTGCACCTATAGCAGAGTTGATACCAGGTACAAATTCAACGTTTATTCCTTCTGCGAGCAGTGCCAATTCTTCTTCGCCTCCACGACCGAATATGAATGGATCTCCACCTTTTAGTCTTATTACATTTTCATGTTTTTTACCTTGTTCAATCAGTAACTGATTTATTTCAGGTTGTTTACGGTAGTGTTCACCGGCACGTTTACCTACATATATCAATTCTACATCATCAGGTGCGTAACTTAATAGTTCATCGTTTGCTAAACTATCATATAATATTACATCTGCTTTTTTAAGTAATTTTATAGCTTTAAGTGTTATTAAATCAGGATCCCCTGGACCTGCCCCTATCATATAAACTGTCATAAGTATCACATTTTAATTCTATTATTTTTTTATATTTATTTGTAATATTATTATTTATAAATCCCATAATATTTAAAATATCATTGCTAAAAAACTTGAATTATAATAAAGCAAGATTCATAGAATTGAATAATTATATTATGGTAAAAATTAGAAAAGAGTTTTGAAAAAATTAAAAAAAAGATTAGATTAACTAATTTAATCTAAAAAGCTTTTAAAGAAATCTAATCCATCAGTTGATCTAAGAAGTGGTTCTACAGCTCTTTCAGGGTGAGGCATGACTGCAACAACATTTCCTTCAAGGTTACATACACCTGTAATGTCAGCCAGTGAACCGTTAGGATTTCCATCTTCAAAGGTTAATACGACTTGGTCGTTATCAATAACGGAGTCCAAATCATCAGTATAGTAACGTCCTTCCTTATGAGCAATAGGCATGTCCACTATTTGATTTTTTGAATATCTTTTTGTAAATGGTGTTCTTGTAGTGTTAATTTTAAGTTTTTTACTTTTACAGATAAATTTAGCATTTTCATTTTCAATAAATACACCAGGAACTAAGTCAATTTCACCAAGTATCTGAGCACCATTACATATTCCAAGTACCGGATTTCCTTCTTTAGCAAATTCCTTGATTGCTCCGATTATTGGAGTAATACCTGCTATTGATCCTGCCCTGAGATAATCCCCATAAGAAAATCCACCAGGAATTATCACAACATCCTGTTTGGATAAATCCTGTTCATTCCAGTAAATATATTGTGATGAAGCACCGGTTAAGCCAACCGCATATTCAATATCCCTATCACAATTTGTTCCCGGAAATCTGATTATTCCAACATTTACATCTTCTAAATTAGTCACTATTATTCCTCACATATAACTATTTCATAATCATGAATGACAGGATTACATAATAACTTCTGACACATTTCATCAACTTGAGAGTATGCTACATCTTCACTATCAGCATCAATCGTAAATTTGATGATATCAATCGTTTGAGTGTTTTTAACATCAAAATTGAGTAAGGATAACGCTTTTTCAATAGTAGATGCTTCCGGATTTAACATACCTTTTTTTAAACTTACTTTAACTTCTACATCATAATTCATATAAAAAACATCCTAGACTTTATTATTATTCTATATCTTTTACATTCCATTTATCTTTTTCATCATCAGTCAATATCAAATCAACTACTTTTCTATATGCATCTACAACACCATCTTGACCTTTTCTGAATATATCCTTGTCAAAGTTTTCGAGTGTGTCGACATCCCATAGTCTTGTAGTGTCAGGACTAATCTCATCACCTAATATGATATTTCCTTCCTTGTCAAATCCATATTCCAATTTGAAATCAACGAGTAATAATCCCTTGGACTTAAGGAAATCAGATAGTACCTTGTTAATCTTTAATGTGATTTCTCTTATTTCATCAAGATTTTCCTGAGTGACTATGTCTAATGCCAATATGATGCTGTCATTTAACATCGGATCATGATATTCATCATTCTTATAATCAAATTGAATGATTGGAGGATTTAATTCCTTTTTCTCTGGGAAAGGATATTTTTTGACAAGACTACCCGTTGCAATGTTACGGCAGATAACCTCCAAGGGTATCATGTCAAGGGACATGGTCAACATTTCATCAGGACTTAATAATTTGATATACTGAGTTTTGATTCCTTCATCTTCGAGTACTTCAAATAACTTCATAGAGATTAATGCGTTGTAAACACCTTTTTTTGATAAGGTATCCTTCTTACCACCATCTAATGCAGTGATATCATCCCTAAATTTTATGATATATTCATCATCATTATCTGTTTTATAAACATCCTTTGCTTTACCTGTATATAATAATTCTTTAGCTATTTGACTCATAATAAATTCCACTAAATAATTTATTGAAAAAATCTAATACAATATAGATTTCATTTACTAATTATATTATACTATATGTAAATAATAACTATTATAATATATGAAAAAGATATCTAATAACATAAATAAAAACTAGTAGTATGATTGATTAGAACAAGTCAATATGATATTATTTTATTAGGAGAATATAGAATGTGTGGAATTGTAGGATGTGTATTGGATAAACAGGCTGCACCAACAATAATCGAATCAATTAAAAAATTGGAATATAGAGGATACGATTCTGTAGGTATAGCAACAGTAACTGATAAGATTAACCTAAAAAAAGGTAGCGGTAAAATAAAAGATGTAAACAATGAGATACATCTTACCGAAGTAGAAGGAAACACTGGAATAGCACACGTAAGATGGGCTACACATGGAATACCAACAAAAGAAAATGCACACCCACATTGTGACTGTGACGGCAATATAAGTGTAGTACACAATGGTATAATTGAAAACTACCAACAATTAAAAGAAGAATTAATTGAAGAAGGACACATCTTCAAATCAGACACTGATACTGAAGTAATACCACATTTAATAGAAAAATACATCAAAGAAGGACAGGAATTCTTAATAGCAGTACAGTCCACAATCAAAAGATTAAAAGGTTCATATGCATTAGCAATAATATCAAAAGATGAACCGGGTAAAATCATCGGTGCAAGAAACGAAAGTCCATTAATCGTAGGACTGGCAGAACATGGAAACTTCCTAGCTTCAGACGTACCTGCAATACTTAAGGAAACAAACAAGGTAATATACCTGGATAATGAAGAACTGATAGTTCTAACCCAAGACAACGTTGACATCATGGATTTGGAACTCAACAAAAAAGAAAAGAAAGTAGACATAATCACATGGAGTCCTGAAATGGCTGAAAAAGGTGGATACGAACATTTCATGCTAAAGGAAATCCATGAAGAACCACAAGTCATAAAAGACACATTATCCGAATCAAATAAAATAAAGGAAATCGTATCAAACTTCAAGAACTTCAACAGAATATGCTTTGTTGCATGCGGAACAAGTTACCATGCATCACTTATAGGAGAATACCTTATTGAAACACAACTGTCAATACCTACAGAAGTGATATTAGCATCCGAATTTGAATTCTTCAAAAATACACTGGATGACCACACTCTAGTTATCTTCATAACACAATCCGGTGAAACCGCAGATACATTAAAAGCACTTAAAATAGCCAAGGAAAAATCAGAAACACTTGCAATCGTAAACGTAGTTGGAAGTTCAATAACACGTGAGGCCGATCACGTAATCTTTACAAGAGCAGGACCGGAAATAGGAGTAGCGGCAACAAAGACATACCTAAGTCAATTGATATGTATCTACCTACTGGTAGCACATATGGCAGAAAACAATGAACTCTTAGAAAAACTAGAAAAACTATCAGAACTATCAGAAGAACTGCTTACAAGAGAAGAACAAATCAAAGAAATATCCAAGAAATACAAATATGCCAGAGACTTCTTCTACATTGGAAGAGGATTTAACTATCCGACTGCACTTGAAGGAGCATTAAAACTCAAGGAAATCACATACATACACGGTGAAGGATACGCTGCAGGTGAATTAAAACACGGCCCACTGGCACTAATAGAGGACAACATTCCAGTAGTAGGACTACTGCCACCGGGTCCAAGCTATGCAAAAACCTACAGCAACCTACAGGAAATCATATCAAGAGGAGCAGACATGATAATCCTAGGTTCCAAGGATGACAAACAGATAGACCAAATAGAAGACAAACTATTATTCAACCCAGTGATAGATGAAATACTCGCACCACTGTTATACATAATAGATCTTCAACTATTAGCATATTATATAAGCGTATTAAAAGGAATAGACCCAGATAAACCTAAAAACTTGGCAAAATCCGTAACAGTACAATAAATGAGTGATTAGAATGGTAGATAATCCAAAAGCAGCAATACTTATCATAGCAGTAGTATCTGTACTTGCATTTGCTGTTGGATGTGTAATGGGAAGTTTTCATGTTGGACAGGAATTCAGTGAAGAGCTAATTCCAACATCTCTAACATCGTCGGATGATATGATAAAGCCGATTAAGGAAACAAATACGACCATGTATAACGTTTCCATAAAACAGCCACAACAGAAAAAGACTGTGACAAACTACACCAAGAAGAACACTACCAATAGCAGTAATAGTAGTAATAGCAACAGTACTGATGATAGTGTAAGCAAGCACAATTCTCCTCCAGATTCTACCAAATATGAGGATACCTCCGCAGAACAAAAAAGACGTAATTAACCATTCTAAACCCCTTACCATTCTAATTTTTTTATTTTTTACCATTTTAATTTTTTAATTCATAATTAAATTTGAGAAAATTTATAAATATTAATATATCTTTCTTCATAATAATAACATTAAAACACGCAATTAATAGAAATAATATAAAAAGGAAGTT
>MVJJ01000135.1 GCA_003266145.1 Methanosphaera sp. SHI613 | reverse complement strand
GTTTTACCGTTTACTTTGAATGTTACTTTACCGTTGCTGATGTCAGTTGCCACATCGTCACCGTAGTATATCGTTGCCGTAATTGTAGCGTTTGTACCCTGTGTAAATTCGGTTGTATCCACTTTAAGTGAGTATTCCTTGACAGGCTCTGCAGGCTGATTAAGTTGGATGACATTGTCATTACCATTATAATCATCCACTGATGCATCACCTATTAATTCTTGTGAAATTAAATAATTGTTTGTTACATTAGTTTTTCTGACGCCATATAATTTAATTGTACAGTTGAAATCCGTGGTCACATTATTGTCTTGAATAACATCATTATTCTCTGATGATAAAAACATTCCATATTTTGTTGAATTAATAACATTCCCTGTGACGGTATTGTTCATTCCTCTTCCCAGGAATATTCCAGTAGTCATGGCACCAAGATAATCAACGGTAGAGCCTGTTATACTTGAACCATTTAATGATATGTTATTGTTAATTATGGATATATTACATGCCAGTGCTCCAATAGCCATTGCAGTATTTGAACTAGGAATTTCTATTGTATTGTTAATTATCAGTGTATTTTTACCACCGAACTGCTCAAATGCATAGGTGTTATATGCATAACCAGTAATATGGTTGTTGGATATTACATTATCTACTGCTACAGCAGTATCCGGGTTTAATACACCACCCATATAACTATAATCATTTATGAATATTGCATATGCACAGTATTCATTACTTGATCCACCATATGCATGTTCATCCAATGAGGACTTTACAATTATTGTATTGTTGTTTACTGTATTGTTTTTTGGATTTTCCAATCCAACACCTGCAGTATAATTAATACCGGATACAGTTATAACATTGTCTTCAATAAGATTTCCACTTGATAATGGATGTATTGCATAACTCCATCCTTCACCTGCATACATTGTTATATTATTTCCAATAATTCGACTGTTATTAAATGGAGCTTTTATATTAATTCCATAGGTTGTAGGATAACTTCCTATAGAGTTATTGGCATTAATTGTGATATTGTTATTTGTCATGTTAATCTGATGTATACTATCAATTACATCACCATATATACTGATTGGAATAATTTTATTTAAACCATATGTATCACTGCCCGGCTCCCAGTCTACTGTTGTTGAAACTGTATTAATATTAATGTTACAATTTTTAATGGTAGAGTCTGATTTAATTTCAATGATTCCAACTGGATACCATTCTTCATAAGCACCTATCAATGTAGGGATATTGTAATCCACAGTAATATTATCAAATGTTGTAGAACCATCATAAGTTTCCTGGACATAAAATGCACCGGGTGAAGCATATTCGGATGCAGTAATTGAAGTTAAAAATCTCACAGACATATTTGCAAAAAGATTATTTTTTCCCATATAAGTTACAAGACCAACATTAGTAAATGTAATTCCAGGTTTAGCTGTTACTATATTATTATCTCCATAGAATGCTATAACCCGAATATTTGGTATAGTCTCATTGAAATAAAAATTACCGTTATTGCCGTAATAAACTAATGCGGATTTTCCATTTAAATCCTCTTCTTCAGTGAAATAACTAGCATAATTACTTCTAGTAATTACTATCGGTTCTGATGAGTCTCTTTTAATGTTTTGTTTGCTGTTTTCGAGTGATGAAAGTGGTGTAATTATATTATTTGGATTAATGATATTAGTGTTTCCACCTTTATTATCAATTGCTGTAGTTATGTTATTGTTGGTTACATTATTATTTTTTGCAGTAAGCTTTATAGTTACTTGTCCAAGTAGATTATTGTATGTGACATTACTGTACTTTCCACTTATTGAAGTGGTACCGGTTACATTGTTTTGTGTGAAATTATTGTATCCATTAATTACAGCATTACCATTTACTTGATTATATCTGGCTATTGCATTAGAATATAATGTAATTTTACCGATAGTGTTATTTTCGATAGTGTTGTTTGCAATACAAATTAAGTTTCCACCATTGTTTACTGTATTCTTATTAATTGTATTGTTGACACTTATCTGTTGCTGATAATTGTTTTCATCAACTACATTAAGGGCCTGTGTTGTTATAGCTGTACCGGCATAATTAATAGTGTTATTAAATAATGTATTGTTATGACCTGACAATACTACAGCCCAGCATATAGCAGATGTTGTTGATGGACCATTAATGGTATTGTATTGGATTAAATTATATGAGTTTGAATCAACCGTGAGGTTAGTTGCTATATTATATGTGGTTAAATATAATAAGTTTCCAACATCTCCCACGCCTGTAATTGTGTTGTTATCTATCGTACAGTGTTGTGCATCTGCAAGAACTAATGTACTGCTTCCGTTATTATTTGTTGTTGAAAATGCAGAGTTTTCAACGGTAATATAACTTGATGCGTCGCGTATTGAAAATGTTCCTATTCCCTGTCCGATTCTCTGATTGGATACGGTCTGATCTATATTATCAAATATAATGTTTGTAGTATTTCTTACAATTACCTGTGTATTGTAGAAGTTTATGTTTGATACTGTTGAACCGGCTGATCCATTATCAAAGATGAATGAAGAACCAGTTTCATTTCCAAAGTAACTTCCGCTTGTAGTGTTTAAGGTAATTGTATGATTGTCTCCATCTATGTTTACCTGTTTATTTACAAGATATGTAGTGTTGTTATATCTTGATACATTCCCTGTAAATAAAAAGCTATCCCCATCGTTTACGTTGCTTCCAAATCCTGTGCTTTTAAAGTAAGTGTCAAAGTTGTCATTGTTAACTTGAATTGTTGTAGAATCCTGTTTTAAATTTCTTGTTTCTTTTGTTATTATATTATCTTCACTTGCAGTTGTCTGCTCTTGTACGTTTGAGATACTCATTGGAGCATCATCTGTTGTAACAGTTGCGTCAGCTGTTGAATCATCAACATCAGCGGCCACCGCTACGCTCATACAAGCAAATAGCAATGCAAGGAAAACAATTAAGTATTTTCTATTAAACATAATATTTTTTCCTTATATTCTATACTTAACATAAAAACCGATAATTGAAAATCATTTACATTAACCACGGTGATAATAATAGAATCACCGGTAAATTAAGGCATGATATAAATAATCAAATTAGTATATTAAGATAACACCAGCTTATTGTCATTAAATGAATGCAATATAACTCATAATATGAAATAATACAAGTTATCAAAATAGTATTTTTTTTGAATATCATTTTCTAAGAAAAGATAAATACATTAAAAGAATTACTATTTGATTTTATACATTCATTATTCAAACGAGCCAATTGTATATATGTTTTTAATAATTAATATATTTATTATAATATAAAATCAAGTATTTTTGAATAAAAAAGGTTATATAAAAAG
>MVJJ01000023.1 GCA_003266145.1 Methanosphaera sp. SHI613 | reverse complement strand
AACTATGCAGCATACTTTGCTGAAATATTCAGAGGTGGAATTGAATCAATTCCGAAAGGGCAGTATGAAGCAGCTCAAGTTCTTGGATATAATAAAATAGAAACTTTTTTCATAATCGTTTTACCTCAAGTTATAAAAATAGTATTACCTTCAATTACCAATGAAGTAATTACGCTTGTTAAAGATACATCATTATCCTTTGTACTGGCAATTCCTGAGATGTTTACAGTTGCAAAACAAATATCAGCTGCTGATGCATCAATAAGTGCATTGTTAGTTGCCGGTGTATTCTATTATGTATTCAATGTAATAGTTGCAGTTATTATGGAACGTTTCGAAAAATATTTAAGTTATTACGATTAGGAGAGATATCATGAGTTTATTAGAAATAAAAAATCTTAAGAAAAGTTTTGGCGATAACGAGGTTTTGAAAGATATTTCTCTTGATGTGAATAAAGGTGAAGTATTGTGTATCATTGGACCTTCAGGTTCCGGTAAATCCACACTGCTTAGATGTATAACTGAGTTAGAAACATTTGACAGTGGAGTTATAAACTTTGACGGTACATTTGGACTTGTATTTCAGAACTTTAACCTATTTCCACATCATTCAGTAATGAAAAATATTGTGCATGCACCTATAAAGGTTCAGAAAAGAGATAAGAAAGAGGTCTATGAGGAAGCAAGAGGTCTTCTTAAAAAGATGGATTTGGCAGATAAGGAAAATTCATATCCATGTGAATTATCCGGTGGACAACAACAGAGAGTATCTATTGCCAGGGCATTGGCCATGAATCCTGATATTTTATTCTTTGATGAACCTACATCAGCATTGGATCCTGAATTAACCGGTGAAATCTTAAAGGTTATTAAGGATTTGGCGGCTGAACATATGACAATGGTTATAGTTACACACGAAATGACCTTTGCCAGAAACGTTGCAGATAAAATTATATTCATGGATAATGGATATATTATAGAACAGGGAACACCAGATGATGTATTCTCATCTGATAATGAAAGAATGAAATCTTTCTTGGGTAAATTCTACGATTAAAATTCCACTTTATATCTTTTTTTATTTTTTCTATTTTTTGACTTAAATTCTAAACTTATTTTTTCTTATAAAATTTAATTGTAATAAACTAAACGATATCTTTATTTTTCCTTTCGTTTTAAGCAAAATCTATAATACTTCTTAATTACATATATCAATTTGATTTTAAATAATTGGGGATTTTTATGACTGCTGATAATTACTCTAAGCATTATAATATCATTAAAGAAGTTAAGACATTGACAATTGAGGAGTATGTTGATAATTTTGTAGATTTTGATAAAACATTAAATGCATGCAAATCATGTCCCGCTTATAATAAGAACTGGGCATGTCCTGATTTTAAAGATGATCCTATTGAAATATATAGTTCTTTTGAAAAGATTGATTTGATTTTTATCAGGTTAATATTTGATGAGTATATACTAAGTCAAAGCTTTAATGATAACGAGTGGAACGAATTCTTACATGAAACATTGTTTAAAGAAAAAGATAATCTAACCGAGGAACTTAAATTATTGGAAAAAGAGTATGATGGTAGATATCTTTCATCAGGGTATTGTAATATCTGTAAGGAATGCTCAAAGGTAAATAACAATGAATGTTTATTTCCTGATTTAAAACGAAATAGCGTAGAATCAATAGGGGGATTAGTTGTAAAAATAACAGAAGAACTATTTGATGCACCGTTAAAATGGATTGATAAAAGTGGTAAAGTACCAGAATATTTATCCATATTAAATGCGTTGATGTATTGAAAATTGAACATTATCATTTATTTTCTTCTTTATTTTTTAGATATTTATTCAATAGTTCTTTGGAATGAGCATCACATTCAACATTTTTTAAGTATTCATCTAAGTTATCCTCTGTCAAGTTATCCAATTCATCATCAACAGTATCTTCTGGATTTATGATGATATCTTCATCCATTTTTTCATTTTTAATCTCATTTTCTTTAATCTTGTTTAGTAATTGGTTTGTCTGATTCATAGTTATAGTTATGTAATACTATTAATAAATATTTTTTATTGTTAAAAAAAGAATGTAGGTTATGCTCCAATATACCAATTCAGTAAATCTGGAGTAATGTATGCTTCTATAAAACCTGCAATGATTAACAGTATCATTACCAAAAGTAGTGATATGAGGACATCTTTAAATAATTGTCGTGAATTATGCAATTCGCCTTTGAATGTTTTGTTGTTTTGTAATATTCCCTTGATTAAGTTTATTTCAATTTTTGTAACTGATAAACTTCCTACAAATGCCACTACACTGGAGGGTATTTCAAAGATTCCATGAGGAACTATTCCCAGGATGAATATCTCTTTTGGTGCCAATCTCAATATATATCCCACCATTGCGCCATTAACGAAGTTAACAATTAAGGAGTATATTGAAAATGTTAAACCACCTATAATGCATGTCAAATCTATCATGAAATTATGTTTGAACAGGTCCGTAAATTCCGTAGATTTGTCCCAATCCTCTATGGGAGTAAATTCCTGATTGTTGATATTCTCTATTTCATCAACAGAAACAAGGCTATAACCTACCGAGACGGAAAATAACAGCAATATTATTGATGCCAAATAAAATATTTTATTCCTGCCGAGATATTGATTAAACTCGGCAAGATAAAACTCCGCTAATTTCTTCATTATTTTTCACTATAATAATTTTAGTGATGGCAATATAAAAATTTTTACTTAGGTTCATAAACATATTAACATATGAATAATGTTTCATTTAAATTTATTTTAGCTTTTGTAATGTAAGTTTATGCTACCTCCTACCTCTATAGGGTATTTGCTTATATATAACCTAATATATATTAAAATATAGGCGAACATAATTATAAAATTAAATGTAATAGGTCTTTGGGAGGTATAAAATTGCATATTCCAGATGGACTAATCGGTAAATCTAATGTATCATCCGTATTTATAAATCCAGAATATCAATTAATTATATATGCAGTAATCAGTTTAATACTGCTGATATTATTATTTTATAAGTTCAGAAAAAATCATAATGAAAAGGATATGCCTAAGATAGCATTGTTTGTTGTTGCATGTGTTATAATACAAATGATTGAAATACCTTTACCAGTACCTGCTTGTGTACATATTTCATTAATAACAGTTCTAGCATTATATGATCTTGAATCATCGATGATAGTTTATACAGTTGTTACGATTATACAAGCATTTCTTGGTGAAGGTGGAATAAGTACATTAGGTATAAACATATTTAATCTGGCCATAATCGGGCCAATAATAGCATACCATGTGTATAACCTATTAAAATCTTATGACAAAAATATGGCATTATTTTTATCAGGATTTGCAACCATAACCTTGCTTGGTGTATTGGTAAGTATTGAATATGCTTTAGCAGGAGTTTATCCAATAACCTTTGGTTTAACAGTAATAACACCAATAGAAGCCGTTGTTGGGGTGCTTGAAGGTATCGTAACAGTGTTTGTAATGAATGCACTGTTAAAAGTAAAACCGGAATTGGTTCCTGAACTAACTGAATAAAGGTGAATCATGAATTATAAATTATTGATAGTTATTGGAGTAGTTATTATTCTTACGGCAATAGTAGCAAATAATGCTATGCATGAATACGAAAACAGTAATTATACATTGGAAGAAAGTCATGAACATGATGAAGTTTCACATTCTCATAACTCTAGTGAACATCATGAAACTCATGAACAAGTGGATGATGAATCCCATAAAGATGAATCAACTCATGAAAGTCATACATCAAATGGCAGTACAAACAATTAATCATCATTTTATTATACTTTTTTTTCTTAACTTTTTTTTAAATTTTTTGCACGATTAACACGCTTTCTATATGATTATACATAATATTTATCTGAATCTAATGATAAAAATATTTATATATTTAAAATACAGGGGAGGTCTAACTAATGTATAATTTTGATGAAGTGATAGATCGACATAATACCAACTCATTGAAATGGGATTCTACCGATGTTAAAATACCTATGTGGGTAGCTGATATGGATTTTAAGGTCGTGGATGAAATAAAGCAATCCATATTAAAACGAGCCAATCATCAGATATATGCATATTCTATAGTAGATGATGAATATTTTGATGCATACATCTCTTGGTGGAAAAGAAGACATGATTTAACTTTAAAAAGAGATTGTTTATTATTTTCTATGGGGGTAATGCCATCCATCAATAGTATAATACGATGTCTGACAAGAGAATCAGATAAGGTATTGATTCAAACACCGGTCTATAACGTATTTTTTGATGTTGTGTTAAACAACAATAGAGGACTGGTGGAAAATGAATTGGTATATGAGGAGGACAATTATTATATTGACTTTGATGAGCTGGAAAAACAGTTGTCCGATGAGGACGTGAAGATGATGTTATTGTGTAATCCTCACAATCCTGTAGGAAAGATATGGTATGAGGATGAGATGGAAATAATTCTTGGATTATGTGATAAGTATGATGTTATACTGGTATCGGATGATATTCACTGTGATTTAGTTAATCCCGGCAAATCATATGTTCCGGCTTATTCAATAGATGATTCATATAATGATAATATAATTATGTGTATGGCTCCTTCAAAAACATTTAATATAGCTGGGCTTCAGACATCAGCTATATACTGTCAAAACAAGGAATATTATGACTTAATTGAAAGTCAATTGTCATGTGACTTCAATGCCATGCCTAATGTATTTGCCCTTGATTCGGCTAAGGCTGCATTCAATTATGGTGATAAATGGCTCGATGAGTTCAAGGAATACATCTATGAAAATAAAACAATTGCATATGAATTTATAAAGGAAAACAATCTGGATATAGATGTCATAGACTGTGAAGCAACATATCTATTGTGGGCTGATTGTTCGAGATTACCTATTGATGCATATAAATTTTATGAATATTTAAAAAATACTTATGGATTATATGTATCACCTGGAATTAAATTTGGAAAAAATGGTAGTGATTTTATTAGAATTAATATAGCTTGTCCTAAAAGTACATTACTAGAGGGATTATCAATTTTAAAGGAAGCTATTTTATCATTAAAATAAAGTAAGATAAATAGAAATTATAATAGACATATTTGACATAACAATAAGTAGTGATGATAATGAAAGTTTTATTAGTTAATGGAAGTACAAGAGAAGAAGGCTGTACATACACGGCATTAAGTGAAATCAAAAAAGTATTGGACAATGAAGAAAATATTGAAACCGAGATTTTCTGGATAGGAAATGATGCAGTATATGGATGTAGGGCATGTATGGCATGTGCTAAATTAGGAAAATGTGTATATGATGATGTATCCAATATATTAGCTGAAAAAATGAGCAAAGCAGATGCAATAGTACTTGGAAGTCCTGTCTACTATGCGAACATCAACGGTTCATTTGGCGCTGCACTTGATAAGGCATTCTATCAAAACTCAAGCATATTTGAAAATAAGATTGGAGCAAGTGTTGTCAGCTGCCGAAGAGGTGGATCTGGAAGTGCATTCGACAGACTCAACAAGTACTTCACTATATTACGCATGCCTATCGCTTCAGGACAATACTGGAATGGAGTACATGGAACAACACCAGAAGAAGTAAAACAAGATATTGAAGGAATGCAACAAATGAGAGATTTGGCTCGTTCAATAATCTGGATGCTAAACAACCTAACCGATACGGATAAACCTGAACGTGAAGATAAGACCTTTATGAACTTTATACATTAAATGGATTAACAAATATCAAAATATAATGTAAAAATATTGTACTAACAATTAAATGTGGATGATTAAAATGTATAGTGACGGTAAAATATTAGTGGGATGTAATGACAATACGGAAGTATTTTTACTCCCAAAACTTGCAAATAGACATGGTGTAATAGCAGGAGCTACAGGTACAGGTAAAACAGTTACTGTAAAAACTTTATCTGAATCATTTAGTGATATGGGAGTACCCGTATTCTTAGCAGATATGAAAGGTGACATAGCCGGATTATCCAAAGTTGGTGAAGCAACAGGAAAAGTACAGGAAAGAGTAGAGCAGTACTCACTCAAGGACAAAGGATTTAATTATAAGTCATATCCTGTTGAATTTTGGGATTTGCTTGGAGAAAAAGGATTACCTATAAGAGTAACCATATCCGAGATTGGACCATTATTATTATCCAGGATATTAAACCTAACCGATGCTCAGCAAGGAGTACTGAATGTAGTCTTCAGGGTAGCAGATGAGGAAGGCTTACTTATAATAGACATTAAAGACCTAAAATCTATGATAAATCATGTAACTGAAAATAAGGAAAAATATCAACCCAAATATGGAAATGTTGATACACGCAGTGCCAATACTATCATAAGAGCCCTATTGACTTTGGAAGATCAAGGTGGAAACAAGTTCTTCGGTGAACCTGCATTGGATTTAAATGATTTTATGCAATGTGATGATCAGGGAAGAGGAATAATAAACATATTGGATGCAGTCAAGTTGTCATTATATCCGGACCTTTATTCAACATTCCTATTATGGATGATGTCCAAGCTATATGAATCACTGCCTGAAGTAGGAGATGTGGAAAAGCCAAAATTGGTCTTCTTCTTTGATGAGGCACATCTGTTGTTTAATAACCTATCTCCAGTATTCCTTCAAAAAATTGATCAGATTATTCGTTTGATTCGTTCTAAAGGGGTAGGTATATACTTCATATCACAAAATCCATCAGACATACCAGATTCCATATTATCCCAATTAGGTAACAGAATACAGCATTCATTAAGAGCATACACTCCAAAAGATCAAAAAGGTGTAAAGGTGGCGGCCGAATCATTCAGAGAAAATCCGGAATTTTCCACTATAGAAGCCATTTCAAATTTGGAAATCGGTGAAGCATTAGTATCCCTTCTTGATGAAAAAGGTGTACCATCTATAGTACAGAAAGTCTATATTCTACCTCCTCAAAGTTATCTTGGCTCCATTGATGATGAATACAGAAATCAATTAAATACATACTCCGTATTCAGACAGAAATATGCTGAAAGTTTTGATAGAGAATCCGCTTATGAATGTTTACTGCAGAAAATGGATATTCCTGCCGAGGAAATTATTACACAGGTCAGTGTTGACGTAAACCAGCAGAATAATCAACAGACAACTCCACAAAACAACATACCTCAACAAAGTCCAACAGATACAAGTGGAATAAAATTACCATCAATGGGTGACATACTAAACAATATTCCTACCCAGACACAAACAAAAAGACGTTCAAATACGAGCAGTCCATTGGACAAGGCAGTTACTACAGCTACAAATACAATAGCAAGAGAAGTATCCAAACAATTAGTTAGAGGAATTCTAGGAAACTTAAAATTATAGGAGTTAATCCATTGTTAGGTTACACCGTCAATATCTCACTTATAGATACACATCCCGTAATAAGTAGGAAGATAACTCTTCCTAGAAATATTACTTTTAAAAGATTACATGAAATAATAGGAATATTATATGGCTTTGAAGAGTCCAACAGGTACGTTTTTCACATTGATGATGATATAAAATTATTTGAATATTCTGATTATGGATATTGTTATGATGATGTGTCCGAATGTAAAATTGACACGTATTTTAATGATATAAATTTTTGTGGTTACGAATACTGTAATGAAAGTACCTGGTTATTTAAAATCACAATAGAAAATAAAATAGATGATGTTTTAATTTATCCAGTTGTCAAAAGTGTCAAAGGTAAGTATAACCCATCAAAAATAGGGGATATCACTACTTTTAACCAATTATTATTGTACCATAAAAATCCGGATAAATACCCAATCGAGTTATATGAAAACGAATTAGATTCAATAGAATTTATTGATAAAAAATTATTGCAAAAAAGACTCGATAAATTATTCAATGTTGAAAATAAGAAGAATACAAATGTTTATGTTGATTCCAATTACTCATTAGATAAGTATTTAAGTAACTTATGATAATAGTAATTTTGGAAAGGAATAACAAAAGTACTTTCCGAGAAATTAAGTTTATCTGATGATTATCGTAAAGAAATAAATTTTAAATAATATTATAGTTCAAAAAAATAAATGAAAAATAAAAAGGAGAAATAAAAATGGCACAATCTGACAAAAAAAATTTTAAATCAACAAACATTATCTTAAACAACTTCAACAAAATATTAGACAAAATAATTAATGCAATAGCAAAAGGAGATCTCACCCCAGAAGACTTCAGCAAAGTGACAGCTAAAATATATGAATTAATAGGATTTACAAGAAAAATAGTCTTCCCATTCTTGTCGACATATTCACAAAGTAACAAGGAATTTGAAGAAAAGACAAGCATAGAAATAAACGACATTAAGGAAATGTTGACTCAACTATTTGACAACTTGGAAAAGACAATTAAGGATATAGAATCAAACCTTAAAAAGGATGGAAAAATAGACACAAACATGCTTAAAAACTACCTTGAATTCATAGGAGTGCTTGTCAACAACCTATTCTATATTATCGTAAGTACAATATCATATGCAACAGGAAACATATCTGAAGAGGAATACAATGAAAGCTATGATGAATTCAAAGTAAAATTAGAAGAAAATAAAAGAATATTCAAACAAAAATTTGAATAACCTCCATTTATCTTTTTTTTAAAAAAATAAAATTAATATCATATTTGAATAAATATGATCCCTTAAATTATATGAAATACAGTTAAAACGGATTGTACACCCAATATAAATATTACAAATCCACCTATAAATTCAATAACTCTTGAATATTTAATTGCTACTTTTGTTCCAAAGGTACCAACGGTAAACCAGATTACTACTGCAATTAAACTTAAAATACTTAAAATAATTGGATTGACTGATGCTACTGCTCCTTGACATGCTAACACCAAGTTTTCTATGTTACCAAAGATTAATAATCCTAGAAATTCTTTATAATCACCTAATGACATCATTTCACCAACTATTCATATTTTAGAGATTGAATCATTGACTGTAATCCTAATATTATAATTGCTACAGCACCTATTAATTCGATTACATCAGCATAGTCAATTAAGATATTTGTACCGACTGTACCGATGAATAACCATAATAATACGCAAATGATACTCATGATACCTAACTTTATAGGATTTGCACCTTTGACTACTCCATGTGAAGATAGGATTAAATTTTCGATATTACCGAATATAATTAAACCTAAAAATGGAATATATGGATCTAAAAACATTTTACCACCTAATTAATTTTATTGTCGATTATTTTATGAAATAATTAAATTTTAAGTATTTTTTAAAAAAAACATACATAATTAATAAAAAATAACTAATTATGTAAACATAATAGTCTTATATTAGGCTATATTTCATGTTTACATTATTATATTATTCAATCTATTATATAAACCTAATATCAATTTAAGAAAAATAGTAAATATACTAATATAAAAAATAAGTTATAAATAAATTACGTTGTGCATAAAACTAGAAATGAATAGATTATCCACGACTAAAACAATAATCCGTAAATATCTACTTTAATATATCAAAAATAAATATTAACTGTTCATTAAATCCAATTAATATGTTAATCTTTAAATTCTATTATTTGCTTGATTTCCTGTAGCATGGATGGTACTATCCTAACATCCATTCCATGATAAGTCTTATACAAATTGATGTATTTCTGTTTTCTCAAGGATTTAATTCCCTTTTTAATTTCCTTACAGGAATATTGGTTTAAATTCCTGCACAGATTTATTATGGGAGTATGATGTTTTCCAATACATCCATGTTTGAATAATGTTGCCAGTATGTCCTTTTCAATTTCCGTGTTACTTTGCATATATATAAATATAACATTCTCTATATATAAGTATATGTATAAAAAATGTACATATTAATTTATAGAAGTTTATTTTTTAAACATATTTATGGTGATTGTAATGTATGAAAAAATATTTGGAAATTATCCTCAAGTAAAGGTAATTAATTACATACTAATTAATCCAAAACGTGAATATACAAAAAAACAAATAGCCGTTGGAGCAAAAATATCCAGAGTTACTCTAGACTCTTTTATAACAGATTTGATTAAGTTGGATATTCTTGAAAAAGAAAAATCAAAATATAGGCTTAATTTAAACTCCAAAATTGTAAAGATATTAGTTGATGCACAAGTTAACATTGCCGAACTAATAATGAAAGATCAATTGAAAAAATCTGAAATCATATATGGAGAAGCATTAAATGATGATGAATTTGAAGAGTTTATGAACTCATTAGATTATGAAGTGGACATCGATGAAGAAATAGATAAACTAGAAAACAATGAACACATCACAATTACCCGAGAAGAATATGAAAACTTAAAAAATAAACAGAAATCAATAAATTCCTCAGATAACTTATGT
>MVJJ01000195.1 GCA_003266145.1 Methanosphaera sp. SHI613 | reverse complement strand
ATCAATCAGATTGTTAATCCGTGATGTTATATCAATTATTTCAAAGTTTTTGTTAGTGTTTAATTTTAAAGAATGAGTTTTAATTGTCATTGATTAATTATTAGTTATTCCTAATATAAATAAAAGAAAAAAAGAAAGGAAAAGTTTATTCTTCGAATTCATCTTTACGCCAATAGCCATAGATGAGCATTCCCATAATAGATAGAATACTTAACACTACAAGTCCAGAGGTATTGGTTAGTTCTTTTGATGTTGTTACAGGAGGAACTATCTCATATGCTTTACCTTCTTCAGAAGCTTCACCGCTTCCAGAATTTCCTGCATTAACATCTCCATTGGACAATGCATCATTCCCATTATCTGAGGTGTCCTGGGCTGGAATGTCTGAACTGTTAGTTCCATAATTGCCGGATTGATCGGAATTTGCAATATGTGAGCCTGAAGAATTTCCACCATTTGAAGAACCTTGAGAGTTGGAATTTCCTTGAACATCAGAAGTTCCACTTTCACTGCTTCCACTTGAACCGGATTGACTATCGCTTGTTGAAGTTTTTGAATCTTCAGCATTGCCCTTTTCACCAGATGCCCTTTGAACATCATATCTGTAGAACTCATTAGCAATTTCAATTTCAACATTATGGTCCACAGTTGGGTCTAAATCGGTAACAGTGGCCCTACCGTTAACAAATGTTGCAGTATACATATTTCCATCAACATTGACACGGGTTTGGAAAGTTGCAAACTCATTTACGGCCCTGCCTGAAGCATCTCTTAATTGCAAAGTTAATGTATTACTTACTGACAATGTATCCAACTTCATCAATGACGCCAAAAGTCTTGGACAGACAAAGGTATTTGAAGGGTCATTTGAATTGTACCAGTTTTGACCTAATTCAAAGTTTTCATTCTCCCAATAATTTTTAGCCTGATAAAATTCATTATGAGCTAAATAATTATAGTCTACTTTAAGTATTGTATCTCCTTTGCTCTTAAATCCAGCACCAAACAATAAACCATTACCTGTCTCAAATCCACCCATACTAGACCTCGGATCTTTCCTATTGTATGTTAATGAATTTGATTTGACAATGTCATTTGTAGATGTTGAGTTTATATAAACTCCGTTTGTATTTTCATAAATATCATTTCCATTTATTAAAGTATTTGAAGACTTGTTAAATGTAGAAATGCCATTTAATCCATTATGATGAATTGTATTATTGGTAATATTACAATAATATATGTTTGATGTTTCAATTCCTGATAATTTATTATAAGAGATGATATTTCCTTTAACTAATGAATTTTTAACATCATGTAGCTGAACTCCATTTCCATTAGCTTTTGAAATATCATTGGACAATAATGTTATCTTATCTGAGTTTTTAATCAAAACACCAGTTGTTCCACCAGTAACCTTGTTATCATTAATCTTAATGTTTTTAGTATCATCTACAACAATACCATAGTCACTATTGGATGCAATTATTGTTATCCCTGACAATACGCTACCTGCACCATTAGATGTAAAGTAAAATCCGAAAGTTTTATCTATTCCCATACTCTTAGCTTTATCAGATACTTGACTGGAAGCATGCACAACACTGTTACTTTTGGAAATAATGTTTAATTTTTTATCCACAACCAAAGAAATATCTTTATATTCTTTATCTGTAAATTCAAATGTGTCTCCATCATTTGCATTATCAAATTTTAATTGAATATCATCATTTGATAAATCCGAGGAAATTGTTTGATAATTATTATCTCCACTAGAAATAATAGTCATATTGTCATCTTGAGAATCCATAGCATTTACTGAGTTAAGCAAGAATAATAACAATATAGATATGAAAAAAAGATAAGAAACTTTTTTATTCATATTTAAAACTTCCTAATGATTATTTTTATAATCAAGTAAATATAAATGATAATTTTATTTCAAATTAACTAATTATCAATATACATAAAATTGATTAACGATTAATATTTTGAAGAAGAATATATATAAAACTATCTCCTATTACAGTGTTATATCATGAAATAACAACGATATACAAAGATTTACAACAAATAAAATAACTTAACAATGTTATATCAAAAATTTAAGACATTTCCATTTAAATAATATGAAAATCAATTATTAATTAATTGCTTATCGATTAATTTTTTGATGAATAAGTAATTATTTTTAGTAAAAATTATGAGGGTAAAAATGAATAAGAAAAGCTTAATATTAGTAAGTCTATTATTACTAATTGTTTTCTTAGGAACTAGTGCAATATCTGCAGAAGAAATAGCAGATACTGATGATACATCCATTTCAGAAGTATCCGAAGATAATGATATTATAGCTAGTGACGAAGTAACAATTAATACTGACGACACTAATGATCAAATTCAAGAAAAAATCAATGGTCTTAAAGATGGAGACACATTAAACTTCCAAAAAGGAGACTATCATGATATTTGCATTTATATCAACAAAAGCGTAACAATAAACGGTAATGGCGCTACATTATACGGTTATGACAATCCTACTGATGATAAAATTCCAGACATCATCATGAATACAACCAATAATGGAGGATATGCAATTACAAACAAAGCAACATTATACATCCTTAAAACTGACGGACTTGTTTTAAAAGATTTGAATATTGTTGCAGGTGCAAATAGTGGAACTGATAAGGGAGCAGACACCAGATACACCAATTGTGTAATCTATAATTATTTCTCAAATAAGACTACCATAACAAATACCACAATAGATGGATGTTCATGGGGTATCTGGTTCCAAAATTGTAATGATGGAATAATTGAAAACAACACTGTTAGAAACCAATTGATCACAGGAATATTCAACTTCCAATCACCTAGAACAATAATTAGAAACAACACTGTTACAAATGCTAAAAACCATGGTATTGATGTAAGACATGGTGTCGGACCAAATGTTAAAGTATTGGACAATACAGTAATCGGTTCTAAAGAAGGTATCTATTTATTACACTCAAAAGGACATACTGTTACTGGAAATACAATCATAAACTGTAG
>MVJJ01000096.1 GCA_003266145.1 Methanosphaera sp. SHI613 | reverse complement strand
AAAAAAAGTTATTCTGATGTTATATTTAAATAACATCTTTTTTTCATTTACTAAAAGTGGCTAAGTTTTAAATTTTTTCTAAAGCACTCATTGTACTTAATATCTTATGATCTTCTTCTGGTTTTGCTTGTAACTGTAATCCTACAGGAATGCCATCTACTTTACCTGCATTCATACTACTTGCAGGAATACCTGTAATGTTAGCAAGTACGGTCAATACGTCATATGCATACATGTCCATTGTTTCTAGTTTTTCACCAATTTTATGAGGTAATTTTGGTACTGTTGGACCTGCAATTATATCAACATCCTTTAATAATGTATTTACATCGTTACGTATGAGGGATCTTGCCTGTAAAGCTTTTTTATAATATTTTCCACTGAATTCCTTCTGGCTGATATATGAACCTATTTCTATTCTACGAGCAACTTCTGGACCGCATACTTCTTCAATTCTTTCTCCATATTTACGTCCGTCATATTTTCTTGTAGCTGAGAAGAATTCCACATAGTTTATAAGGTAATATGTAGGAAGACCGAGGTCAATATCATCAAAAGTCAATTCTTTAATCTCTGCTCCTAATGAGGATAAGTTATCTATTGATTTATTGATTTCAGAGTCAATTTTTTCATCAGTAACATCCATGAATTCCTTAACAACACCTACTGTTGTGTTTTCCAGTGATTCACATTCAAGGTCATCTAAGAATTCTCCACTTTCCCTTTCGAATGTTGTTGGGTCGTATGGATCATAACCTGTTATGACATCTAACATTAATGCAATACCACTGGTATCATTTGCAAATGGACCAATCTGGTCTAAACTCATTGATAAATCAAGTAATCCCTGACGTGAAACCATACCATATGTTGGTTTGAATCCCATTACTCCACAGTGGGATGCAGGGTTTCTGATGGAACCACCAGTATCTGAACCAAGTGTTATGTCACACATGTTTGCAGCAATAGCCGCTGCTGAACCTCCACTTGATCCACCTGGAATATGACCTAATGCATTTGGGTTGTTTGTTGGACCGTACATTGATGTTTCGGTTGAACTTCCTGCTGCAAATTCGTCCATATTAGTTAAACCGATTATTACTCCATCCTCTTTCATGATGTTTTTTATCACAGTAGCATTATAACTACCATAATAATCTTTTAGCGTAGGAGATGCTGCTGATACGATAAAGTCTTCAACGTTAATGTTACATTTGATTCCAATAACTAAACCAGCTAGTTTACCAGTTTCTTCATTATTTTTAATTCTATCGTCAATGTCTTTTGCTACTTTTTGTGCTCGTTCATAATCCAGTTCTACAAATGCATTTATATCATCATTTTTTTCTTCGATAACGCTATACATCTGTTCTAGGTTTTCCTGTGCAGTTAATTCTTGTTGTTTAATTGCTTCAACTTTTTCTATTGTTTTCATTTAGTCACCTTTAGTAAAATTTTTGAAATACTTATCTAGAATATTACTATATGTATAATATATTTAATTAATGAAATTAATATAATTTGGTATTGTTTTTTTCATTTTTGAAAATTGTACTAGTAATCAATAATAATATTTATGATTATAAAAAATAGTTTATATCTATAGAAATTTTCTTAAATTATATATGTATTGAAGATTATATATTATACCAATAACAAGTTATTGATTAAATATGATTATAAAAAGTATTTATAATAGCTGTAAAATTAGTCTTATACTCACATATTAAACTAATTTTTGCAGGTTTATCCATATGAGATATGGCTTGTTAAATTAAACAATTTACGAATGTATTCTGTTATTTAAAAGGATAATTAAATTTAAAAATGATGGCTTTATGTAACATAATTGCAATTAGTCAAAAGTTTAAATAATATTTAATAAATAATATTATGCATTCACATGAACCTCATGAACTGGGGGGATAGCTTGGTAATCTTCAAAATCACTTGATTTTGACAACCCTTGAATCCATCTTCTACAGATTGGAAGTTCGAATATCAATGTTGATAATTATAAACATTAAAAAATCTAGAGTTTAAAAAAATATAGACTCATATTATATAATATTATAAAGGTGAACAAATGGATCTTATAGAAAATTTAAAAGCAGCATTAAACAATGAAGAAGTAGAAAAAGTACCTGTAATAAGTGCAACAGCAGCAGCAATTGAAGATGCTTTCCCTGCAGCAAACGTATCCTGGCCTAAAGCACACCAAGATGTTGATGAAATGGTAAGATTAGGTGTTTCATTACACGAACAAGCAGGATTAGAATGTGCAAGAATTCCTTTCGACTTAACCGCTGAAGCAGAAGCATTCGGTTGTGAAGTTGACTTAGGTGACATGGAAAGTACTCCAACATTAAGAACACATGCTCCTTTTGATGATGTAGAGGATTTAGAAGTTCCTGATGATTATGTAGAACAAGGTAGATTACCTGTTATTGTTCAAGCAATTGAAAAAACCAAAGAAGAATACCCTGATGTACCTGTAGTTGTAGGTATGGCTGGTCCATTCACATTAGCAGGACACTTATTAGGTGTAGAAGACTTAGTAAAAATGTTAAAAACTGACAGTTTCGTAGTAGAAGATGTAGTTGAAGTAGCATTAGACGCACAAACAGAATTAGTTGAAGCATTCAATGAAGCTGGTGTAGATGTTATTTGTGTAGCAGACCCAACATCATCTCCTGAATTATTAGACCCTAACGACTTCGATGAATTCGCAAAACCTGCATTAGAAGATTTAGCTGATGCATTTGAATGTGACAGTATTCTCCACATCTGTGGTAACTCAAGACCTATTCTCGAAGGTATGTTAGAATGTGGATTCAGCGGTATTTCCTTCGAAGAAGCTGTAGATGTAGAAGAAGCTAAACAAGTAAGAGCTGACATAGGTTCAGAAACTGTATTAGTTGGTAACGTATCAACAAGTCAAACCTTATTCAGTAAACCAACCGCAGAAGTAAAAGCTGAAGCAACTCAAGCTTTAGAAAAAGGTATAAATGTTTTAGCACCAAGTTGTGGTATTGCACCTAAATCACCACTTGAAAACTTAAAAGCATTTGTAGAAGCAAGAGATGAATTTTATCAATAGATAATTTTCATTATCTTTTCTTTTTCTATATGTCATACAACAAACACTATTTTTATACACAATTTTAATTTTCATCAAATCTCATTCTTAA
>MVJJ01000194.1 GCA_003266145.1 Methanosphaera sp. SHI613 | reverse complement strand
TTAACATTTTTATTTTCTTTTTCTATGTTCTTCATAGTTTCTATATTATTATCACTAGAAGCTGCAGTTGTTTGTTCTGCTACAACAGCATCATCACTTGCTGTTTGTGTAACATCACTTACAACATTATCCTGCAGGCAATCTGCTATAGATGTATCATCGGATACGTCACTGGCACTAACAGCAGATACTGCCACTAGTAATGTGAGTAATGTGACTACAAAGAATATACTTTTTACATTCTTATTCATCGTATTTTTCACGTTCCTTTAATTTATTAATTTAAAATAATCAGGATGTTTATTTTTGAGTATAGCAAAAAATATGATTATAATATAGAATATCAACCACATAATCTCTTTTTTTTAAGAGTTTTAATGAGTTTTTGTGGCTGTTGAAAATGTGGTTGAAAGTTATATTTATTTATAACAAATAACGAAATAGAGTTAAAAAGAATCAATAGTAATAAATAAAATAAAAATGATTGAAAAAAAGAAAAAGATGAAATGAACAATAATGATTGTTCATTATGTAATCCATAATGATATCACTTGTTAAAGATTTAATGTGATTAAGCGATAGTTAGTGTTTTAACATCCTCCAATCTGCCATACTCACTACCTGTATATACAGCAGTAACATTATACGTTCCAGCCTTCATGGAATCAGGCAACGTGTACTCAAAGCTAACCTGATTATTAACAACCCTAGCATAGATAACCTTACCCTTTGAATCCTTAACAGTCTTACCGTTAATCTTGAATACCACCTTACCTGAATTAACCACGGCATTAGTGTTTAACGTAGCCGTTAATGTAATGACACTACCAGTTGATGCCTGTATATTCTCTGTTGTTATAGTAGGCACACTTGATGTTAGCGTGATACTGGTTTTACTGCTTTCTAGTTTGGAAAGTAGTGTTGAACCAGAGTATACTGCCTGAAGGCTTGTCCGGTTTTCCCATGATGCAGGGACCTGATAATTTTCTATAACTGCAGTACCATTTACAACCTTAGCATAGATAGTCTTGCCGCTTGCATCCTTAAGTGCCTTGCCATTTACCTTAAACGTTACCTTACCCTTGGATATATTGGCCGCTACCTCCTGAGTATAATCATTACCATAATAAATAGTGGCAACAATATTATTTGCCCCGACACTAAATTCAGTGGTATCCACCACTAACTTGTACGTATTGACTAACTCCTTGGCAGTAAACATGATACATGACTCTGCTGGTGCATAGATATCATCATCAATGAAGCTGAATGTAACATTATGCATACCTGCCACATCTGTGGTGTAGCTGTATGAAAAGCTGCCATCATCAAGAGTACTGATATTTCTCAGCAGTACGCCGTTATCATAAACGCTGATTGCACTGGTTCTGATACCGTTAGTGGATTCCTTTTGTTTTAATATTCCACTTATCAGACATCTTTGACTGCAGTTTATAACCGTACTTTCTGTCTGCAGAGTTATCTCAGTTTCAAGAAGTGGATCCGGTTCAGGATGGTTATTTCGGACAGTATTGTTAACTTTACCGGTCACTGCCTTGTCACCCTTACGGTTTCTGCTGTACAATGTATT
The DNA here is from genome assembly GCA_003266145.1 of Methanosphaera sp. SHI613. Lineage (GTDB taxonomy): Archaea > Methanobacteriota > Methanobacteria > Methanobacteriales > Methanobacteriaceae > Methanosphaera. Next base: position 3,509 of record MVJJ01000194.1, on the reverse strand, counting down.
GTTTTCAACAAGATTGCCACTGGCCCGATTAATTAACTCCACCGCATAGTCATAATCTGTTACATTAACAGTGTTATCCATGACCATTACATTTCCTGATTCCTTAACCTGTATTGCACGGCCATTATATGCCGTTACGGTATTGTTTGTTATTTTTACTGTTCCCTTGAAACTCTTATAGGCATATATTCCAACGTTGATTGCTTCAAGGTAATCAGCCGTTCCCTCACTCCTGTTATGTGTTCCGTTGTTTACTATGACATTATCCGATATGGTTATGTTTGATCCGATAACGCCGATACCCATAGGAGTCCTGCTTGTAAGATTAATTGTATTACCTGAGAGATATGTGTTGTATGTTCCGTATATTTCTATACCATAAATCTGACCGGCAGAACCCACCAATGTATTGTTTACAAAGGAGTTATTGTCCGGATGATCTCCACCGCCATCAAATGCCCCACCAGCATAATTAAAGTCAAGCATCTGCAATGCATACGCAACGCATGGATTTCCCCATGGAGCACTGCCATAACCTGCAGTGACATTCACATAATTGTCACAGACCATATTGTTTTTGAACATGCTCATCTCAAGATTAACACCATTTGAATATGTATGAGAAACAACCGTAATGTTATTGTTTTTAATCACATTATTATTGCTACGGGCAACAATAGCATAGGCATAACCCATACAATCAGTCAATGAAATATTATTTGAGATTATACACGTATTTGAAGCACGTACACAAAGAGCATATAATGAATAATACTGTCCACCATTATTACCGCTGGATAATATTTCAATGGTATTGTTCTCCAACAGACAACCACCAGATATTATGCTTACACCGATGGCATCGGTAATTCTTGGACCCGATTCCCAGTCAATATTGGTTTCAACCAGCCTGGCACGAATATATGAATCAACCAGAGTAGTCTTGGCACAAATATCCACCACATTACCGCTTGCCACGCCATCCATATTCATGACAATGGAAATGTTTCGAAGAAAACACTCATTTACCTTGGAATCAACCGTCAGAAAATCATTACCATTATAGCTATTGTCAAAGGTTGAATTGAAGTTTTCAACCGTTATGTTCTTGAAGTTACTTGCCAGATAAAGACCAGTATTATTAAGCTTCAATGCAGTGCTAAAATTCAATGTCAAACTAAAATTGGCAAACCTATTGCTGTTTTCATCAATATTAATAGCTCTGATGTTATTAGGCAGATACTTAACATTCAATAAGAGACTATGATTAGTCTGGACAATCCCATCACCCATATAAACCTCTTTACTCATTGTAATAAAATAACTCTTGAAATTACTGCTGGTAATATTGACCTCCTCTACATCATCAGACACTTTATCATCCGACTTAAGGCTTTTATCACTATCCTTAACCAATTTACCAGAAGCATCCAATTCATTTACAGTATTCACATTATTATCATTGCCCACAAACTCATATTCATCAACATTAGTCGTATCCGGATTAAAGTCCATCGCACCATTTAGTGATTCATCACATATCGTGTCATTAGCATCACCTGCAAAGCCAACAGACATTAAAACAATGACAATAAAAGCAAATAAAAACAATTTACTAAAATTCATAAAAATAATCATCTCCGCTCATTAGCTAAAAAAAGGATAATCCTTGAGATCCAATAATTATTATTTCACTTTTACCCAGTATCCTTTATTTAGGAAAATAATGCTTAAAAAAATAATTAAGAAATAAAAGTGCTAAAAGCATTACTACTGTGTAATAACATTTACACTTTTAATCTCAAACATAGTTAATTAACAGTTAACGTTTTTGTATCTTCCAATCTATAATCATTACCAGTATAAACTGCTGTGATATTATACTCCTTAGCTTTCATGGACTCAGGCAATGTGTACTCAAAGCTAACCTGATTATTAACCACCTTAGCATAGATAACCTTACCATCAGCATTCTTAACAGTTTTACCGTTAATCTTGAAAACCACCTTACCGGAGTTAATAACCTTGCCATTATCGGCAATCGTTGCACTAAGAGTAATGGTTTCACCCGCAGCGGCAGATACATCACTGGTTGTAATGGAAGGCTCTTCAGCCTGAGCAGAGGTTACAGTCAAATTAACTTTTCCACTGCTAAGTTTAGCAATATCAGCTGAACCACTGTAAACAGCTTCTATTGTTACAGCATCTTTAGCCCATGACTCTGGTATAAGATAATCATCTATCACAGCAACACCACCAGTTACTTTGGCATAAATTGTCTTACCACTAGCATCCTTAAGTGTTTTACCGTTAACCTTAAAGGTCACCTTACCCTTATTGACATCACTTGCCACATCATCACCCAAGTAAATGCTGGCCTGAATGTTGGAAGTACTGCCAGCTACAAACTCAACAGTATCCACCTTAAGCACAGGATCAACAACTTCAACCTTAGGATTCTGTTCAACAATATTACCCGTACCTGTTACGATAACAGTTTTGTCTCCCTTGTTATCTTCGCCTTTTGCTTCTAGTGTGTTGTAACGTACAACGTTGTTGTCACCTGTAAGTTCAATGGTGTTATCTGCGTGTTGTACAGTTATTGTGTTGTTTTCAAAGAGCGAATTGTTTGTAACCAGTTTTATACCAGGAACATATTTAACATTAACTTCATTATCAACTAAAGACAAAGTAGTTACATTTCCTCCAAGTATTGGACTGTATTTTCTTGATTCTATACTACTATCTTTATCCATACTTAAAAATAGGAAATTATTGTTTCTAAATGTTATATTATTTGCTTTATAAAAGAAAAATCCATAATTATGGAAATCATTAGGGAAATCCTCTGGATCTAATCCCCATTCTGTAATATTTATAAATTCTTCTTGACTGATACTAAATTCTGAATTTTCTATCATTATATTATTACCACGTATTAATACTCCTCCAGACACTCCTGTGTTATCAGTATACCCAGCAAAAATTGCCATTGCAGCTGCACCTGTTGATGTAGAAGTATAAGTGATGTTTCTTAATGTGATATTATCTCCATTTAATATTAAAGCTATATCCCTATCAGTATCTTCATTATAATCAGATATGATTTTTAAATTTTCATAGGTCACAGTTTTCCAACCGCCATTTATTTCCAAACCACCTCTTTTGGTTATAGCACCAATAACTTTAAGATTGATATTTTCTTTATTATCAAAATTTAATTTAAATGATTTCATATCATATTGGTTCCCACCAGTTGAAAATGAAATTGAATTCACATATATAACAATATCTGTTATATCTATTGTTTGTTCATTAATTTTTGATTGATAAGGATTTTGACCATATAATAAAACATTTCTAGCATTTTCACCTTCCAATATGATTTCAACAGTACCATTATTATAAATAGTCAAATCATTAGATGTTACTACAGTTCCTTGATAAATTATTTCAGCATTGGAATCTGTTTTTAATTGTTTGGTTGAAAGTTTAGATAAAAGTTTGCT
>MVJJ01000143.1 GCA_003266145.1 Methanosphaera sp. SHI613 | reverse complement strand
ATAAGTAAAAAGAAATAAGTAAAAAGTTATTATTTAAGAAAGAAATAAAGGTAAAAGTAATAAGTAGTAAGGTATAAGTTAGTAAGGTATAATGTAGTAGGAAAAATGAAAATAAAAAGGAGAATAATGTGATTAAAAATTTATAACAAGAATAAAATGGGTTATCAAAATCAAAAAAATAATTAATAAAAAAAAGTATTCATAGAATGTATGACTCTATGAATTTAATAGGGATACAGCCTTTTTAGCTGCTTTTTCCATTGATGTTTCGAATGAAATGCCGTTATCCCTGAGGATTTGCTGGCCTTCTTTTTCATTGGTACCGGTCAAACGTGTTACTATAGGAACCTTGTTTCCATATTCCTTGGCTATGTTGACGACAGCATTTGCCACATCATCCGCACGTGTAATTCCACCAAGTACGTTTAAGAAGATAACCTGAACATTTGGATTTTTAAGTACCAATTCGATGGCATGTGTAATACTTTCTTCAGATGCTCCTCCACCAACGTCTAAAAATGTAGCAGGTTTAGCTCCGTAATATTCAATTAAATCCATACCTGTTAAGGTTAATCCTGCACCATTTCCTATAACTGCAATATTACCGTCAAGTTTTACATATGCAAATTCATTATCTTTGAATTCATCCATTTCCTTGAGTTTTGTATGTCTGAAGAATGCATCATCATCTATTGCCATTTTTGCATCTGCGGCGATGAAACCGTTTTCAGTTTTTATTAATGGGTTTATTTCAGCTACTGTAGCATCATATTCCTGGAATGCCTGATATAACTTCCATATTAAATTACCTATGGCAGATATTTCACTGGTATCCACACCCATTTCCAGTGCCACGTTTCTTGCCTGATATGGCATGAATTCCTCTAGTGGTTCAACGTATTTCTTGACGATTTTTTCAGGAGTTTCCTTTGCTACCTGTTCAATATCCATTCCACCGGCAGTACTTGCCATGATTAATGGTTTTTTAGCGTCACGATCGAGGATAATAGTAAGGTAGTATTCGCTTATGGTACCTTCTACTTTTTCTTCAATTAATACTTTGGATACTTTTTCTCCTTTAATTGTCTTTTTGAACAATTCTTTTGTTTTTTCTTTTGCTTCTTCAGGAGTATCTGCAAATAAGATTCCACCAGCTTTTCCACGTCCACCACTGAGTACCTGGGATTTTACTGCAACTGGTTTTCCAATCATTTGTGCTCTTTCATATGCTTCTTCAGGAGTGTTTGCAAGATAACTTTCTGGAACTTTTATATTGCATAATCTGAAGATATTCTTTGCAACGTATTCATGTATATTCATTATTTCACCATGAGATTTTATTTATGTTATATACTAATAATTATTATATAATTCAATCATTATATACTTCCACTATTAGTTTACTTTTTTAACTACATCCATTCCTAATTCGAATGCCTTGATATTTTTTTCTTCAGTACCTGGTGGTACACTTTCAAGTATTGCTTTACGTGCTGATTCTTCGGTTATTAATCCAGTTGCCTTTACGAATGAACCAAGCATTACTATATTTGCAACTATCTTTAAGCCTAATGTATCCTGTGCCTGTTTTGTTGCATCGGATGTGTAGTATTTGAAATTCTTTTTATTGATTATATCTATTATCTCACTTTCATCTACAAGGTCCGGATCTGTTATTAATATTGCGCCGTCCTTTACGTCGTCCACATATTTTAAAAATGCTTCATGACTCATGGCAACAAATATTTCCGGTGCATCAACTTTAGGATAATCGATTTCCTCATCGCTTAAGACAACTTCTGTACGTGATGCTCCACCTCTAGCTTCAGGACCATAGGATTGGGTTTGAACGGCATATTTATGATCGTATAATGATGCTGCCTTTGCTATGATAATACCACACATCAATATTCCCTGACCACCAAATCCACCGATACGTATTTCTGTTCTCATAGTTAATCACCCATATATGCTTTGTTGATATTGTCATCCGGTGTAACGTCAGAGTTTTGTGCTATTACTTCATCTATGGATTCGATAAATTCAGCCCTAGGCTTATTGACGTATACTCCTGTAATGATTTTACCGACTAACTGTTCATCAGTCATGTCTTCTGCCTGTTCTAGAGTAATTGTATTTTCCTTAAACCATTCAATCATTGAAATAGGTGTTTTGAGTTTATTTTTACGTCCATAATATGTTGGACATTGTGCAATTACTTCTATGAATGAAAAACCCTTATTTGCAAGTCCTTCCTTAATGGCATTGGACACTTGTATTGGTTGTGCAACAGTATATTTTGCTACATATGATGCTCCTGCAGCTTTTGCTACTTCTGCTATATTGAATGGTTTGTCCTTTGATCCGTATGGAGCTGTTGTAGCATAACTACCCTCAGGACTTGTTGGACTTATCTGACCACCGGTCATACCGTAGATGTCATTATTTACACATATTACGGTCAAGTCGATATTTCTACGGGCAGCATGTATCAGGTGATTTCCACCGATTGACGTAGCATCTCCATCACCAGTCACGACTATTACATCCTGTTTTGAATTAGCCATTTTAAGTCCTGTAGCAAATGCTATGGCACGTCCGTGTGTGGTATGTAATGAGTCACATTTTACATATCCAGGGATTCTTGAAGAACAACCGATACCTGATACCATACTGATGTTTTCAAAGTCTACATCGGACATTTCGATTGCATTGAATAACGTGTTGAATATTATTCCATTTCCACAACCTGGACAAAACAGATGAGGTAATCTTTCAGGTCGTAGATATTTGATAAATTTATGAGGATGTTCATTTTCTATCAATTTTATTCCTCCATTATTTTATCTAAAATTTCATCTGGTGTAATGAGTGCTCCACCTATTTTAGATACTAATTCTACTTTAGCATTTTTACCAAGTACTCTGTCAACTTCCAAATATACTTGTCCTAAGTTTAATTCAGGAACTATTATTCTTTTAGCATTTTTTGTATATTCAAGGAGTAATTCCTCTGCAAATGGCCATACCACTCCAAGTTTTATATAACCCACTTTCAATCCATTTTCTCTTGCTTTTTTCACGGCAGTCAATGCGGATCTTGATGGTATTCCATAACTCAATACTATAGTATCTGCGTCTTCTATGAATTTTGTATCAATTTGAGCTATTTTACTGCTGTTTTTTATAATCTTATTACATAACCTTGTGACTAACTTTGAATGTACTTCTGGATCATCGGTACTTGGATAACCTCTTTCGTCATGGGTCAGACCGGTTACGTGTATGTTGAAGCCTGAAGCAAATGAAGGCATTGGTGTCGTACCATCCTCAGGTGCATCATAAGGTAAGTAATTGTCTGTTTTTTCAGGCATTTGTCTTGGTACTATATCGATTTTTTCAGGTATAGTAATCTTTTCCCTCATATGTCCTACAATTTCATCTGCCATTACAAATACTGGGCACCTGTATTCTTCAGCCAAGTTAAATGCTTTGACTGTGAAGTCGAAACATTCCTGTACTGATGAAGGAGCAAGAGAAATAGTTTCATAATCCCCATGGGATCCCCATCTTGTCTGCATCATATCTGCTTGTGCAGAACGTGTTGGTTGACCTGTTGAAGGAGAACCTCTTTGCATGTTTATTATGACTATAGGCGTTTCTGTTATTGCGGCATATCCTATATTTTCCTGCATTAATGAAAATCCCGGACCGCTTGTAGCTGTTACGACCTTTTGTCCACCCCAACTGGCACCTATTATAGCACCTGCAGCTGCTATTTCATCTTCCATCTGTACAAATCTTCCACCTACTGTAGGTAGTTTTTTACTCATAATTTCTGCAATTTCGGTAGATGGTGTAATCGGATAACCTGCAAAGAATCTACAACCTGCAGCTATTGCTCCTAATGCACAAGCTTCATTTCCCTGTACAAATACTTCTTTATCAGCCATACTAATCATCATCCTCTATTAAAATTGCTTGATCAGGACACATTAATGTACATAATTGGCATTTAACACATTTATCTACGTCAAATATTGGTACACGTATTCCTTTATGATTTAAATTTTCAGAAGGTGTGTATACTTTACGTGGACATACTTCCATACATAAATAGCATCCTTTACACAAATCTTCGTTTAAGTATATCATAACATATTACCTTATTATTGATTATTTAAATCTTGATAGAATGTAAAAATAATCATCAAATTTCATATGACCTTTTTACAATCATTTTATTTAATAAAATATAACTTGTATATAATAATAAATCTATTAAAAAGTATTCTGAAATCATATCCCCATAATAACAGGATACTTTCTAATCAAATAAATAATGAATTTGGTTAAACATTACTATCCGAACATTCAAGATTATATAGATATATATTTATTTTTTTTAGTATAAAAATAGTATGTTTAAATATACAAACAAAAATAGAGAATAAATAAAAATTATA
>MVJJ01000114.1 GCA_003266145.1 Methanosphaera sp. SHI613 | reverse complement strand
GTCCAAATTGTGTTCAAACTAGAGGTGTAGAATCATATGAGAAATCAAATAAGCAAATAAAAACAGAAGATTCTGATGTACTTTATTCAGATGATGAGTTAACAATTTATAATAATGCTACGGCAGTATTAAAAATTTCAACTGCTCAAAACACCAACACTTATCTTGTTCGAGGTAAAGATAATTCACATATAAATGAATATGATATAAGAAATATAATTATATATATTAATGAAGTGACATATGGTAAATCAGTTACAAAATTTAAGATTAACTTAGGTGCTGATAAATCAAACATAGATTTAACAATTATATCAAACACTACTAAAAATATAGCTTCAGCTGACTTTAATTTTTCTGATCTTGATTATAAGTCAGTAACGTACGAAAATTGTAAATTTGATAAAAAAGGAGGTCAATGGGGATTATACTCAAATTTAAATTTTATTAATTGTTCATTTAGTTCTAAATCTGATGAAGCTGGAGATCCAAACTCTTATATGTATTATTTGAGTGATTTAGCATATATTGCTGAAGGAGGATGGATGGTTGATGATGGAACTACAGAAAACATGATGAGTATTGTAGGTGAAAATATATTATTTGAAAGATGTGTTTTTGACCTGAGAACATGTGTTCCATATATTAATGAAGAGTTTCCTGAAAATCCAATATATTATACAAATTTAATTGTGTTTAATAATTCAAACAATGTAACTTTCAACAATAACACTTTCACAGTAACTACAGCTGAAGCAGATTCAACTATAGATTCAACATTATATGGTCCATTATTAAATCGTACAGTAAATAATCTTAAATTCATAAATAATGAAGTATCCATAAGATATGCTAGAGGAATCATGCTTAAAACTAACAATTCACTCTTTGAAAATAATACAATTATGGTTGCAAATGTGGATAATACAATAAATTTAATAGGTGACAACAATATTGTACAGAATAATACTTTAATTTCACAGGTAAATGAGGGTGATGATTCTGTCATCACAACTGGTAACAATAATATCATAAAAGATAATCTACCTAAAAAAATTGTACCAACTCTTAAAGTAGACACGATTGAGTTTACTGTTGGCACTACTGCAACTATTCAAGCAAGTATCTACATCGGTGATGAAGTAGCAGTGGATATCAACAAAGGAAAAATATCCTTTAAAGTAAATGGTAAGACACTTAAAGACGATAAGGGTAAAGTAATCTATGCTAAAGTAGTAAACGGTGTTGCAGTTATTGAAAATTATGAAGTATCACAAGATTGGGCAAAAGAAGGAAGCACTATACAAGCGGTATATAGTGGATGTGCCGATTTGGCTAAAATGTCAAGTGATAATGAAAATCTTACTGTAACAACTCAAGAACCATCCATCACCACAAGTGACATTCAAGCAACAGTCGGTCAAACGGTTACCTTAACAGCTACCGTCACGGCCACAACACCAGTCAACAACGGTAAAGTAGTATTTAAGATAAATGGTAAAACAGTCAAAGATGCTAACGGTAAAGTAATCTATGCAAAAGTTACTGATGGAACCGTCAATGTAGAATACACACTACCAAGTGATATGAAAGAACAAGAATACACGTTAACCGCCGTATTTATTAGTACTGACTATGGTAGATTAGAAGATGTTAAAACTTTAACAGTTACAAGCTAAGAATAAATAATATTGACATAGTTTATATCGAAAATAAGAATTATGATGGTTATATGCCACATACTATTTTTCCTTATAAGCTTTGTCTCTTTTAATATTTTTTTCTTCATATTTATTTTAGAATAATATTTTAGAACTTATATTTTTAACAGATAAGAACCGTTTTTCTTGAAAAAGTGGTGTGGTGATAATTATGAATAAATATATTAAGCAATTTTTCTTGTTTGCGATTGTTTTTGTTTTTTTAATGTCTGTCAGTTATGCTGTTGACGATTCGCAGACTCAAGTAAATATCGAAGAACAGTCAGCACAAGAAGAATATGTGGATGAAGCTATTGATTCCACTAGAGATATATTGGATTTAGAAAATACCGTTACAACAATTGAAGATTCTTCGAAAACTCTTAAGTCTGAGGAGGAGAGTGTTCCTGTTGAATATGTGAACATTACCCAAAGAAACTATAAAAATTATTTTAGTGTTATGGGCAAACAGATGTTTATTGGAAACGGAATAATCAATTCAAATAATAGTTTAGTATTGAATATGCAATATTTCCCAAATGATATAAATATTTTGAGCTTAGATGAAAATAGTGGAAAGTTTCTAAACAGAACTCTTACAATAACTTCCGACAGAAATTTAGCATTAACTAATGTGGAGGTGTATTTAGCCAGTAATTTCAAAACGTTGACATTGGAAAACTTTAATGTTACATATACTAATGAATATATGGATAATGATTATTTCACAATATCTGATAATGTCCAGCATTGTGTTTTACGTAACGTTTCTATAGATATGGATAAGGATGGTGTTGCTAGTGGGTATCTTGTTAATATTCTTGGTAATACCTTGATTGAAAATTCATTTATCAGGGGCAGATTTGTTGAAACATTTATTGACTGGGAAACTGGTCCTAAAACGCCTGATGCTTATGGAATACGTGTTTATGCCAGAGATTGTGTTTTAAGAAACAATACCATTGAAATAATTTCAAGCGGACATATTGTGGGAACACATTATTCCTTATTTGGAATATACCTTATGAATTACAACACTACTTTGACTAACAACACTATTTTCATGCATAATGCCACAGGTTATGCTTATGGTATAATGGTCAGAAGCAGTAATAATACCATATCTCATAATAATATAAGCATTTCTTCACAAACCTATTCCGCTGGTGTTGATTTGGAAATGGTCAGGTTCCAAAATAATATGGTAAACAATAACCATGTTAACGTAACAGCCAGTTATGGAAAAGCACCATGGGGAAATGCCGGAGTTGCGTATGGACTGGAGATGTTGGACTTTAGTTATGGGGGTGGGGCATATTCTTCATCTGGTGAACATCCTTATAATAATTCATTTGTGAATAATACGATTGTAGGTTCTGCCGGGCAAATATATGGTATAGAGATTTATGGTACTAGTGATACAAATCTTAGTGGTAACACTATTAATATAACCGGTCGTACACCTATGGGTATAGGTGCAATAGGATCAAATATTACTATTGCAGATAACCATATAATAAACAATGGTACTCATAATCATACAGAAGGAACAGCAGATTACCTGGAAGCAATAAATACTGGATTATATACATTATTTACTTCAGAAGTTATTGTGATGAAGAATAATACAATAACATCCATAAATGGTCGTGGAATACTTATAAAATCCTCAAATAATGCTAATATAGTGGATAATACGATAAATGTTGTAGGTCATGATTATGCAGTTGAAGTAACTAACTCCTCTAATCTGAATGGTATAAACAATAAGATTGAAAACAATACGTTAATTACTACTAAACATACTGGAAGTAGGGCGGTTTTAGCCCCTAAAAATAATACAGTACAGAATAATATACCAGTAGAAATAACAGGATACACGCTTGAAATAGATATAACTGACTTTAGTCTGGGATTAAATCAAACAGTATCATCCACATTATATTATAATGATGAAGTGGTAAGGAATGTTAACAAAGGTAAAATAACGTTTAAAGTTAACGGTAAAACACTAAAAGATTCAAATAGTAAGGTAATCTATGCCAATGTAGTAAACGGAACTGCAAGTATTGAAAATTACACAATAACGGAATCATGGAATATTCCTAATGCAACTATTCAAGCATTATATTCTGGTTCATCGGATTGTGATAAAATATCCAGTGAAAAGGTAAGCATTAACATTTTTTCAAATAATCCAAGTATTGCTGGTTATGATGTCCGGACAACTGTTGGAAGTACAGTTACGTTAACTGCCCAAGTTTATGCATCACTACCGGTTAACGGTAAGGTGGTATTTAAAATCAATGGTAAAACAGTTAAGGACGCTAATGGTAAGGTTATTTATGCTAAATTAATAAACAATCAAGTAAGTGTCGAATACACCTTGCCTGCTGATATGAAAACTGGCGTATATAATATTACGGCCGTATTGATTTCTAGTGAATATGGTAGGTTGGAGAATGTTAAAACTTTGACTGTCGAATAATGATATTATTTTTTCATGTAGGATTTATTCCTACTATTTTTTCCTTATTTTATCAAAATAATTTATTATATTTAATCTTTAACTAAAATATGTATGTTATTTAAAATCAGTTGGAGGTTATTCAAGTTAAAAAAAGTAGATAGGTTAAAGATAACCTTATTCTTCTTTTTCAAGTCCACAAGCGGTTCTTAATCTTTTACCGACTTCTTCGATTTGAAGTTCTCCTTCAAGTCTTCTTTGAGCGTAGAGTTTAGGATATGCGCTTGCTCCTTCTACTGCAAATTCTGTTGCAAATGAACCGTCTTGAATTTCTCTTAGGATGTCTTTCATGTTTTTCTTTGCTTCATCGGTTATGATTCTGTCTCTTCTTGTTAATCCACCAAATTCAGCAGTGTTACTTACATCCTGCCACATGTTTTTGAATCCTTTTTCATAGATTAAGTCGATGATAAGTTTCATTTCGTGACATGTTTCAAAGTAAGCCATTTCAGGTTGGTATCCTGCTTCAACGAGTGTTTCAAATCCTGCTTTGATAAGTGCGGTTAGTCCACCACATAATACAACTTGTTCACCGAATAAGTCTGTTTCGGTTTCTTCTCTGTATGTTGTTTCGATTACACCTGCTCTTGT
>MVJJ01000040.1 GCA_003266145.1 Methanosphaera sp. SHI613 | reverse complement strand
CTAAAATATATCAATTAAGTAGGTTAATATTATAATAGGTATGCTTTGAAATAATATTATTAAGAGGTCTATATTATGTATGAGTTAAGACATCTTATTGATGTAATTAAGTATGATAAGTTCGCATATATTGAAGAACATAAGGAGATATTTGATAAGATTGAAGTAGCCACGGCATTAAATAATAGAGTCGTTGAACTAAAAGAAAAACTAATCGAAGATCCTGATAATAAAAATTTATCCTTTGAACTGCAGTTTTGTGAAAATGAGGCTATGCGTATTGAAGAGGAAATCAAGGAATTCTATGCTGAGAATGATGCTCTTGAGTTTGATATTGATAATTCTAAAAAGTTAATCGAGTTAAACTTCAATGAATTACATCAATATGTTGAATTGCTTGAGAAATATTCCGAATTCAATGTTGATAAGAGTCTTATTGAAGCATTCAAAACCAGTCTTAATGAATTGGAAGTTAATATTGACGAGTACGTTCAGTTAAATCTCAAACAAAAGGATAATAATGGCGAATAATAATCTAAAAAAAGTATTTTGAAGAAAAGATGGTTACGAATAATCCATCATTCTAATTTTATTTCCTCTTTGATGAATGATTCAAGTTCATCATCAGCTACTGTGTTTAAAAAGATTTGATCTGCTTCATATTGATTTTTTAGCTTCTGGAATGTTTCTTCGGTCGGTTTATCGTTTTCCTGATAATATTTGTCACATACGATATTATCATCTTTAATTATTGCAACATGGTATTTGTATAACATCATAATCACCTACATATCTACTTCATTTATTATTGCAAGGGCATTATGCATTCTTGGAAATCCGATGAATGCTATTAATATGCTTACAGTATCTACTAATTTCTGTTTATCGTTTCCCATTTTAATATTTCCTATCGTATGAATCTTCAGTTGATTTTCACATCCTCTGAGTGATAGGATGAATGCGAATGTAATCAGTTCCCGTTCTTTATCATCCAATCCGCTACGGGTATAGAAGTCTCCATATGCAAAGCCGGATATTAAATCCCAGGTGTATTTCTGGTTGTCTGGAGTGTTTTCAATGCTGGTGTCTATAAATTCTTTGCTAAAGTTTCTAACCTGTAAGTCATAACCTGTTTTTTGTCGGTCTTCATATTTGATTGTCGTCTGACTTTCAAGAGGTAGATCTATATTTTCTTTTTTAAAGCATTGATTGCTTATTTCCAGAAACTCATAGCACTTTGCAAGGCCAATGTATATTGTTGATTGGTAGATTACTTCTTTTATCTCGACCGGTGTAAGAATATTTAAAGCATCTGGCAGTATCTCTTCATATATTTTTGTCGATTGATTTGCAATAAGTGTGGATAATGTTACCAATGCTATTTCCTTATCTGATAGGTTGATATGGGAAAGTACGTCGTTATTCATGAATTTCTTTATAATCTGTGAAAATTCAGGATCATATTCATTCATATTAGAGTATATTTTTTCGAGTAAATTAATATTTTCATTCATTTTATCACATTTTTGATTCTATTACATCTACATATCATCTTTTATTTTTTTAAATATGATGGTTATCTTCAAATAAATTACATTTGGATATTATAATTATCATATTTGCTGTTAAATATTTTATTAAATCATATGGTTATTTTATCTAATAATTCCATGAATAACTGCTTATTTTTATATTTGTTTTTTAAAATTCCTATAGTGTCTTCAACAATCGCTTCGGAGTTATTGAAAGTTAACATCGTATTGAGGTTATCTATTATCACATTATATGCGCCTATATATTTGGCGGTCTTTGCCGATTCCAATATTTCCTTTTTATATAAAAGCAGTATCTCCTCATGGTATTTTTCATCGATATAGTCCTTATAATTCTCAAAGGTATTCAAAGTACAATTATCTTTTATATTTTCAAATAATTGATCATATAATTTCTCATTAACGTATATCTGATTCAAGAATTCATAATCCTTGTTGTCGGAATAATATTTGATTATTTCATCTCTTGTCGATAACCACTCTTGGCTACTTTGATATTCCTTTAATTGATTGATGTATGATAAATCTTTGATATTGAATTCAAAGAGTATCTTTTTTATCTCACAGATGGCCATTTCATAGTTATCTGTAAATATGTATAAATCTATTAGTGTCGATGTATCCTCTAAGGAATATAGCTTTCCATGAATTTCTCTATTTTCATTTAACAGGTCTATGGCTTTGTCCAAGTTGTTGTTCGTAATTTCTTTATTTATCAACAAATCCATTACCTTATAATAATGTCTGTAATCACATAAAAATTTATCTAATTGCTTAATCGGATAGGATAATTTATTCATAATCTGGTATTTATATACCAGCATATTCTCATTTACTTCTATATTGCTTTTCAATTGTTTATTGATTGCATCATCCAACTGTTTTAAATATTCGGTACTGTCATTTTTATCGACAGCTATTCCAATTAGGTTGCTTGTTATATGATAATTGTAGTTGTAATTGACATTGGATAATATGTAGTCATAGATTTGCATATTTAAAGTAGAATCATTCAGGTTTATGATCCTCTCAAAATAGTAATTGCATGCGGTTAATATGTCATCTACATTTAAGTACTCATCAATATTCTCCTTATCAGCAATATTTTCATAGATGCTATATATTAATTTCAACACGTATTCATATTGTTTATTGTTATATAATGAATCGATTTTTGTATTTATGAAGTTTTTCAAATATTTATGGTATGGGGATTCCTGATAGAAACCATTTTCATTATATAATTCCACAAGATCTATCTTAAATATGTTGTTTAATATGTTTTCGTAATCAAGAAAATCTTCATATGTGAAATTGGAATAAAATTCATTTATGAATCTACTTATAAATTCATTATCCTCTTTATAGTTATCATATAAATATTTCTTAAGTTTATTTTCATCCAAATCCTTTAACAAATCTTTAAATATGTATATGTTATTTGCCTCATGGATATTGTCCCTTTTATTTTGGAAAATTTCATCTTTTTTATATAATGTGGCTACCATATGCTTACAGTATGTATTGGAGTATGCATATGGACAGTTGCAGTATAATGAGGTGATATTATCATTTTCATAGTTTATCTGTACTTCGTAGATGTTTTTTCTTTTTCCTTCTACTTTTGAAGATATGGAATTGTCGGTTATGATTACGTCAAATACCTTATCCTTAAGAAAATAATCATATCCCCTAATCAAACGTTCTTCATCAAACAATTTTTCCCAATTCATATGCTAACACCATATATCTCTTAGTTTAATGTTTCAAATCTCTTTATATTATCTATTTATATTTTCCTTCTTAATAATTTTTTTATAACCTTATATTAGAACACATAAACATTTTTTAAAAAACTTTTATATATATTAAAAAACATAATATAGTAATTGATAAATAATAGGTACTAATATGGTTGTTGAATGTTTTATTGAACATGGTTAGGACAATGAAAAAAATTCTGTTTATACCTTTACATTATGAAGATCCTAGTAAAGGTGAAAAAATAAAAAGTGATTTGGTAATTTATATTTATATGATGGATATTGATAAGATTGTTTTTTTAACTAATAAAATTCATTATAAATCCATTTTGGATATTAAAAGTAAATATAAAGAATTTTTTAATGTTAAATTGGACTTTGATTTGATAAATATAGAACATTTGTATGATTTGGAATATGTACTTGGAAGGTTTGCATATAAAATCGAGGAATACATTGATGAGGATATCATAATTGATTGTACATTCTCAACGGATATAATGAATTTAGCGGCTATACTAATGGCCGATAGGTATAACAAGATTATACAAAAGAATATGTGTCCAATAGACATAACAACTTCACGTTTTACCAGTCAAAAGAATTGTGATATTTTAAAACTTAAGCATTACTTTAATCACAGGTCGTTCAAATTAATGGATGACTTATTGAATAGTACATATAAAATGAGTAATGCAAATATAAAGTTATATAAAAGTTTATCCAGGGACTATTCCAATTGGGACAATTTCAATTATGAAGCGGTTAGCAATAGACATTATCATTTGGATTTTCCAGAGCTTTCTGAGGAATTTCTTAGCAACGTTAGAGGTTTGGAAAAAATAAAGGATCCATCTGACAAGAGACATTTTCCATATCAGATTGCCGATATGCTTAATAATGCAAAGAGAAGATTCATTGAAGGAAAGTATAATGATGCGGTAATGAGATTATACAGGGCTATGGATATAATCGCTCATGCTGAATTATTAACCAAGTATGATATCAATAAGTCCAATATTGATATAAAGCAGTTATCAAAACAAGGTATCAAACGTAAATATATTAACAAGATAGAAAATCAGCATAGGTCCAGAACAACCAGTAAGGAGATAGAAATAAATTTAACGGAAGGTTATTTCTTATTGTATCGTTTGAATAATAAGATTGGCCGGTATTACTATAAGAATATTGAGTTGTTTACCCGTTTAAATAGAATACGTAATAAATCCATATTAATTCATGGAAAGGCTTCTTTAAGCGCTGATGATTATAATGAATATGAAACGGTTACGCTTGATGTTGCCCGTATGTTTAATAAGGATATAGATCGTTATATGGCTGAAATTAAATTCCCAAAGTTTAAGATTAAAGATGATAAAAAATATTTCTTATCATTGTAATCTCGTGTTAACCTACGGATTCATTTACTTTTTATCATCCAACTTTTTTTTAATCAATAAGATATGTGTTTAGATCTTTCTTTAATAGATAAGCCTAAATCATCATCCTTATATTTTGATATTATTATGTTGTCCCTAATTTAATATAAATATAATCCGAATGCTCCTGATAAGTAATCGGTGGGGGGTCGTGATAACTAATATCATAATTATTTACACAAGTAATTATTGACAAAATCAATAATTATATATAGTCAAATATTTAAATATAATAATATCAACATTTACATAGGTATAAATATGAATTGTCCAATAGACAAAGAAAACTTGTCATTAACATTCCTATTTACAATGTATTTAAAATCCCAAAATCAATATTATAAACACTTTTTTAAAGATATTGAAGTAACAGTACAACAATATCCAATACTTTTAAAGTTGTTAAATCATGGTTATGTCTATCAAAAGGATATAAGCAGAGATTTACATATTGACAATGCATTATTGACTAGAAATCTACGAAAACTTGAAGATAATGGATACATCATGAGAATAGAAGATAATGACAATAGAAGACAAAACAAAATAAGTTTAACCGATAAAGGTATTGAACTGGCAAATCAAATAAGGGATGCTGGAATAAAACGAGAAGAAGAAATAATTAAAAACTCGGCATATTCCAGAGATGAATTGCTGGATTTATTATTGGAACTGATAGAAAATTCCGATAAATATAATAAAGAAAAAATAATTGAGGAATGATATGACAGAAAATAAAGGAAAAAACAGTAATATAGAATTAATACGAGGAGACTATAAAGTAGCTATTAAAAAACTAGCATGGCCAATGATGGTCAGTATGTTTTTAATCATGGCATATAACCTTGCAGACAGTATATGGGTAGCAGGACTAGGTGCCGATGCATTAGCGGCAATAGGATTCATCACACCCTTATTTATGATTCTTGTAGGATTGGGAAATGGTATAGGAGCCGGTGCAAACAGTCTAATTGCAAGATTTATCGGTGCAAAAAATACTGAAAACGCAAACAATACTGCATTGCATAGTTTACTGTTAACCATAATTATAAGTATACTTGGTTCAGTAGTAATGTTTTTAGTATTACCTACACTTCTGGATTTAATGGGAGCAGGAACAGCTAAAACCGCTGCATTAGATTATGGTAACATAGTATTCCTATTCATGATAGTCTTCATTTATAATGGAGTTGGAACATCCATCCTACGTTCTGAGGGTGATGTAAAACGAGCTATGTATGTAATGGCCGTAACAGCAATATTCAACATAATACTTGACCCGATATTCATTTACATGTTGAATATGGGAATTTTAGGTGCAGCATGGGCAACAGTACTTTCAGGTTTCATCAGTGCAGCAGTATTATTATATTGGATGCATTATAAAAAGGACACATACCTTGATTTATCCTTAAAAAACTTCAAATACAGCTCAACATTAATCATGGGAATATTAAACGTAGCAATACCATCAACAGCTGAAAATTTAATCTTCAGTGCATTAGGTATAATTGAAAATTACTTATTGGTATTTGTAGCAGGAACCGTAGCAGTAGCAACATATACAGCCGGAATGAGACTCATACAGTTATCAATGATTCCACTTATGGGATTTGGTACGGCATTATTAACCGTTGTCGGTGCATCATATGGTGCTAAGGATTATGAAAAACTTAAAAATGCATTTTTCTATACATTAAAGTTAGGATTAATGGTAAGTACAGTAATGGCTATCATATTCTATTTATTCGCACCACAAATAAGTAGCGTATTTGCATATAGTTCAAGTGCTGAACTAGCACCAAGAATAGCATCATTGATTCAGATAATGATCATATTTATCTATGCTGTATGTCTAGGTATGATTTCTGCTATGATGTTCCAGGGTGTCGGTAAAGGAGTCACTTCATTTATATTGACCTTCATCAGGGCATTACTCTTAGAAGTGGTATTTTCCTATCTATTTGGAATAGTATTCAATATGGGAGAATATGGAATTTATTATGGAGTAATTCTGGGTGGTTTCATCGGTGGATTGATAAGCTTTACCTGGGCAACATTCTATATAAAACGTTTAATACGTAACTTTAACAATTAATCTTTTTATTTTTTTTATTTTTAAATAAATAATTCTATTTTTTTAATCAATTAATTTATTGAAGCATAATTTGTATTTAAAAGTAGTTTGGGTATTATTTTTAAAAAAAGGGGATTAGAGAAGCAAATTATTTAATTTGCTATGTTTTCACCGACAGATTTTGCAAGTTCAAGTTGATCTTCTTTGGATTCAATTGCTCCTGGTATATTGTTGTCTGTTAAGATTGCAACATCACAAACTTCAAATCCTAGGAATCCGAATGCGTTTGCCTGTAAGTTTATAACATCTTTGAAAGCGTCTGCATCAGGAGTACCTTGTGTTGTAATTAATGAGAATTTTTTCTGACCGTATGTTTCAACGAATGGGCTTTGGAAGTATGCATACATTCTGTCAATTACTAATTTAGCTTGTGCATTTACATCAAAGAAGTATACAGGTGCAGCTAAGATAACACCGTCAGCTTCTTCAATAGCTCTGTAAATCTTTTGCATATCATCATCTACAGGACATTTTCCTTCATGTGCTTTACAGTAGTTATCTGCTTGACAAGCACCAATGTTCATTTTATTTGTATCGAAGATTTCTGTTTCAGCACCTTTAGCTTCTGCTGCTTCTAATGCTTTAACTAATGCTATTCTTACATTACTGTTTTCTCTTGGACTTGTATTAATTCCTATTATTTTCATTATATCACTCCTAATTATAATTATCTATCTATGTATATAAACTAATTATTCTTTTTAGGTATACCAAAATAATATTATTATTACTATTTTTTAAAATAACTCGATATAATAATACTTTTTTTAATCATTGGTTAAATTTTTTTTATTACTTTACTTAAAAAGATATTTAATATATATTTGGTCATTTTTATGATATAACATTTTTATAGATTAATAATGATTTAAATAAGTAATTACAAATATTTATTCAGAAGACAAGGGGGCAATTATATGGACCTGTTTAATAACGTTACATTAAAGCATTTTAAATTCCTTAAATTCGTTGCAGACAATATTGATGACGATCATGTCATGTGTAAGATATCCTGTATAGCAAGAAATGATAGGATTGACACTCCATATTATATGGATGTGCATTTTGCATTAACCTTCTGCAGTGACATAGAAGAAAAGGGAATATATCATGCAATGGACATATTGAAAAATCAGAGATTATACAACTTAAAAGAGGATGCATATTGCAATGTGGTAAGAGTATTTAAAGATAACTTTAAAGAAGTTAATGATGAAATAGTAAACCTTAGACTGGAAGATAACTTAAATCAAGTAGAGATACAAACACGTACGCCAGCTCAACTACTCGAAGTATTGGATAAATACTCCGACTTCTTTGAAATGATTGATTTGCTGAATTAAATGATTGCTAAATGAATAAAAATATCCATCAATCAACTGAAAGTATTATAAAAATAGAAAAGAGATTTTATGTTATATTCTCAATGAAAAAAAGAGGATACAAGGATAATAACATATTATCCATTGTATTTTTGCTTTAAAAATCTGGATTAAATACTTGAAAATTGTTTATATATCAGATATTTCCTTTTTAATAACTTCCTTTAATACGTCAACACATTTTTCATCATTTTCATTCATTCTCACGGTACATTCGGCTGTCAAATCATGTTCTTCAAGAATTTCAGGTACCACCAGCACTTTTTCAACATCAATACCTTTTTCTTTTAATAATGTTGTTGTACAATTTTGTTTACAACCATTAACAGCAACTACTGGATGACTGCTTGCAAGGTCTATGTATTTCTGTTTTCCTCCTCCTGTTGCCACTATACAACAGACTGAACAGTTTTCCTCCTCCTGTGCTAAATCATATACTGATGCTCTTGCCACTTCTCCACGTGGATTCATTCCACTGCAGGCACATAATACAATTTCTTCTGTCATTAAATCACCTTATAATTAATGTTTATATTTTATATACCTATCTTTGAGTCTTTTACTAAATAAATATATTTAATAACATTATCTGTTAAATTAAGATANNATTATTAAATGAAAAAAAGATGTGGATGAATCATATTTTCCATCCATCTATTATGAATTTATAGTCGGGGTGGTCATGTTTAATGTCTATTCTGTTGTTTTCAATATCTATGATGTCCTTATTTTTATTTATTATAATGTACGATTTTCCATGTTCAGGATTTATGCTGTATTTTCTATAGTTTTTATACCCGTTTGCCTCAAGCATGTGTACATAACTTTGTGTTCTATCCTTATATTTGAAGGTTTTCTTATCGTATTTACCATCAGATACTGATTCAACGGTTACTTTACTTCCTATTTCATCATTGAATTTATTCAAGTCTCTTGTTTTTTCATATTTTCTATTTTCTCTTTCAACACTTGTTATTGAGTTTTTAACATTATTGAACTTGTTCTTTATGCTATGGAATGCATTGGATATCTTGTTTTTGACGTTTGATAACATCATCAGTATTTCTAATGGATTGTTTGTATTTACTTTATCCGTTTTGAACAGTATTGATATCAGATTCCATAATTGTGTCAAGATAAATGATGGTTTTATCATTGTCTTATCCTTAATTATCAGCATGGATATTGCATCCAGTATGAATAATATAAATAATTCTCGTCTTATCATTCCCATTGTAAATAGGTT
>MVJJ01000179.1 GCA_003266145.1 Methanosphaera sp. SHI613 | reverse complement strand
TTTCCTTAATAATTATTTTGTTTATACTGTCATTGAATCATGTATGTTTACTTGGGTATATAAAAAATATTCTCGAATATACTTTATTACTCTTTCAAAGGAGGATATTGATAAATGTTTACCTATTAGATTTGTTTAAAAAGTAGTTAATAGAATTTTTAGTTTAATATTACATAAAAAAAGAAAAAAGGGTAATTATTTACTGTAGAACAGTTGTTCATCAGTAAATGTGGTGTTTATTAGACCAAGGTCTTTTTCGACTGTTATGAAGTCTTTTATGTCCTGTTTGTATGTGTCGTTTAGGTCAGATACCCAATTTAATTCTTTGAGTACTCCTTTTTCCACCTCTTTATTTGGTACTATTGTATCAGGGAGGTAATCTACACATTCTTCAGGGCTTGATCTTAGTTTTTCTGTAGCTTTTTTGTGGATATCCACTATTTTTTGTACAGTTTCCGGTTTTTCATTTATGAATTTGTCGCTTACTGCCACTACACAGCATGGATGGTTAGGATATATTTCTCCTGATTTTTTAACCATCGTTGCATTGTTTAATTCTGTGGCTATTGATACGAATGGTTCATATGTTAATGCTGCATCTAAACTTCCTGTTTTTAGTGCATCATTCATTGATGCCACTTTCATTCCAGGACTTTTTACGCTTGATGGGTCCATTCCATTGTTTTTCAATTCATATTTGAGTAACATATTTTGTATGGATGCTTCACCAGGTGTTGCTATTGTTTTTCCCTGTAAATCCGTTATTGAATGAACGTTAGCGTTTGATGATATTAATCCACTTCCTTCTGTTTGTGCTCCTGCCACTATTTTTACTGGTACTCCTTTGGATATTGAGGATAATACTGGTGTTATTCCTACATATCCTACATCTACTTTACCACTGGCCATAGCACTCATCAGGTCTCCACCGTTATTATATTCATGTAGTTCTACGTCTATTCCAGCGTCTTTATACATTCCTGATGCATTTGCAACAAATAATGCTGAATCGTGGTCGGATGGTAAATATCCTATGGATACTTTTTCTCCACTTCCACCAAATGACCCAAATGCTGCTATTGCAGCTATTAGTATAATGACTGCTGCAATAATTCCTATAATTTTTTTATCCATTATTACAGCTCCTATAATTTTTATATTAGCTTTTATTATATAATTATAAATAGATTTCGCTAATTATTATAATTTTGCTATTGTAAAAAGTAATTAATCCCATTGCATTTTTGAAAGATTTTCATATTTTTACTTAGAATCCCTTAAAGAATTATATTAACATTGTTATATTTATAGTTTGTTACCCTTAACATAAAATAATATAAAAATTTTTTATTTGGCAAATCAAAAAAAGAGTACATTTAAATACTACTTCAAAAAAATATAACATTGTGATATAACAGTGTTATAAAAAAATTTGTAAAAAAAAATAATAGAATAATTAAAGAATAAAAAAATGAATCAGAGGAAAGAAAATGTCATCAAAATTAATATATATGGATAACTCAGCAACAAGTCCGGTAGACCAGAGAGTACTGGATGAAATGATACCATACTTCAACCAAAACTATGGAAACGCATCAACATTATACACATTAGGAGTAGAAGCAAAAAAAGCGGTAGATAAAGCAAGACAACAAGTAGCAGACCTGATAAATGCTGATGCAGACGAAATAACATTTACCAGTGGAGGTTCAGAATCAGACAACATGGTAATCAAGGGAGTAGCACTCAAGGAAATACAAAAGGCTACCGAAGACAATCCAAGAAACCACATCATCACCTCCTCAATAGAACATCCCGCCGTACTGGAAAGCTGTAGATTCCTGGAAAAATTCGGATTTGAAGTAACCTACCTGCCCGTGGATGAAGATGGACTAATCAGTCTTGAACAACTGGAATCAGAGATAAAAGACAGCACCATCCTAATTTCAATAATGCACTCAAACAATGAGATAGGTACCATACAGCCGACGAAGGAAATAGGCGCAATAGCAAGAAAACACAACATAATATTCCACTCTGATGCAGTACAGAGTGCAGGAAAAATACCTGTTGACGTCAAAGAACAAAACATCGACGTATTAAGTTTATCCGCACATAAAATCAATGGCCCCAAAGGAGTGGGAGCAATCTACATCAAAAAAGGCGTGAGATTCGAGGTACTTATCCATGGAGGCGGACAGGAAAAGGGATTAAGATCAGGTACTGAAAACGTAGCCGGAATAGTGGGTTTAGGAAAGGCTGCAGAAATAGCCAAAGACGAACTGGAAGAACATATGAAACATAACCAGGAGATAAGAGACCTGCTGATAGAAAGAGTAACGACAGAAATAAAGGATTCCTACGTTAACGGAAGTCTGGATAAAAGACTGCCAAACAATGTACACTTCAGATTCTCAGGTATTGAAGGAGAATCATTGATTCTAAGATTAGATGCCAAAGGAATCAACGGAGCAACAGGCTCTGCATGTTCAACCCATGACTTGAAAGGTTCCCACGTTCTAGCAGCAATAGGAATAAAACCTGCATTAAGCCACGGCTCCCTACGTCTATCCATAGGCCCTGAAAATAATATTGAAGATGTGGATTACATAGTCGAATCACTAAAAGAGGTGGTTAGTTATCTAAGAAACCTATCACCACTATGGGACAACAAAAAAGACATATATATCGGAGATAAATTTGAAAAAGAAGTGGATGAAGAAGATTTGGACAGATATTAAATAATAAAAGGTGATAATATGGAAGAATACAGTCAAAAGGTTAAAGATCATTATACAAATCCAAGAAATACTGGAGTTATAGAAAATCCAAGCGGTGAAGGAACCGTTGGAAATCCAGTCTGCGGAGACATAATGACCATATACATCGATGTTGATGAAAATGAGATATTGAAGGAAGTGAAATTCAGTACATTTGGTTGTGGAGCAGCAATTGCAACAAGCAGTATGATAACAGAAATGGCAACTGGGATGAACGTGGATGAAGCATATAAAATCACAAGAAACGACGTCGCCGATGAACTGGACGGACTGCCACCAATCAAATTACACTGTTCCAACCTGGCAGCCGATGCACTTCAGGCAGCAATAGAAGACTATAAACAAAAAAAGAATAAAGAATAAAATTATTAAGAATTATTCTATCAAGTGGTAGAATAACTCTTACTCCTATTTTTAATTGAATAAATATTTTCCTAAAAATCCGAATCAATAATATTAAAGCATTTTTCTTAATTGGAATATTGACTTTGGTGATGCCTTAAGGATAATCTTCAACAGAAGCTTTACTGATATTTCATCAAGATTGG
Organism: Methanosphaera sp. SHI613; assembly: GCA_003266145.1. Taxonomy (GTDB): domain Archaea; phylum Methanobacteriota; class Methanobacteria; order Methanobacteriales; family Methanobacteriaceae; genus Methanosphaera. The sequence goes on along the minus strand of MVJJ01000179.1, from coordinate 5,098 downwards.
TTTTTGACAGCTCATCAACTATATTGTTCAAGGCTTCATCATCAAGCGTAACTAAAAAATCCTTTATTTTATTGAATTTTGAATAGGTTTTATTTAACCTTTCTTCTGTCAAGTCATAATATTCCTTTAATGATTTCTTAGAGTAATCATTTGATTTGACTGCATCTGCAGCTACTCTTCCGGCATATAATCCTGAAAGCAATGCGCCCCGTATACCGTCACCAGTCAATGGATCCACAAATCCCGCAGCATCTCCAACGACCATTATGTTATCATCGTAACGTTCTTCGACAATACCGCCCAGTGGATCTCCACCAACATTCATCTCAACGGCCTGTGCATTTATTGTTTCCTTATGTGTTTTGATGAATCCATTCAGTATATCAATAGATGTTTTATCCGTATACTGTTTCAATACGCCTAATCCTACATTTGCAACATCACTTGCCTTAGGAAATATCCATACGTAACCTGCCGGTGCAATGCTTCCAGTGAATATGTCTATCTGCCGGGAATTGTCTTTTTCTATGCCGACCATTTCATATTGAACACATGATGCCATATTTTTCATATCTGTGTTTGACTTTAATCCCAACTGTCTGCCGATTAGAGATTCCGGACCATCTGCGGCGATTATGATTTTTGAGTGAATTTCGATTGTTCCATTCATGGATTTTGCCGTTACTATAACTTGACCATCTTTTCTTCTGGCCGTTTTTGCCTGTGTCCTTAACATTACTCTTGTACCGTTACGGATAGCATCCATTGCCATATGCTTATCGAATATTTTCCTTTCAAGTATATAACCTGTATCCGGCAATTTATGTATGTTGTTGTCCAAGATTAATTCCTTTGAATTTGGTGCAATTATTCGTATAGCATCTATTTCTCGAGCTATCCACCGGGAATCCAATTCAATATCGGCTTCTTTTAATGTTCTTGTTATTATTCCCTCTGCACATCGTTTAGGTGTCCCTATTTCTGCTTTCTTATCAATTAATAAAACATCGACACCATTTTTTGATGCTTCTCTAGCTGCAAGTGACCCTGCAGGACCTGCTCCTACTACGAGAACATCTGTTTCAATAATTGTCATATTATCACTAAAATATTTTATTTTATTCCTATATTTTAATTAATTCTTTATAACATATAAATCTTTGATATGTTTTTTTTTAGAAAAAATAGCATAATTACATAAAATAGAAAAAAGGGGAGGTTATGATGCTGATTATGTGATGGATGAATTTAATGCAATATTCGTTTTTGTTTGTAGAGTATTGCCTCAACGATTATTAGGATAATTCCAATAACTCCTATTATCTTATCGGAGCCACTTCCCATTATTAAGAGATATAATGCAGCAAGTAGTATTATTATATCCGTTATTAACCATAGTATTTTGAATATGTTCATTTTTTGTTTTTCATCCATCTTCATCACTTTTCTAGTATGTTTTTGAAATCAGTACCTTATACTGTGCCTTTTGTTGACAGTTTATACATTCTCCTTCTACTTCGGATTCTTGTGTTCCCAGTATATCTATGTCGAATTTCTCTTCCATATCCTTACCACAGTCAGTATCACCACACCAGTTACAGGTTATTATTCCACCCTTCTTGTTTATGGTCTTCTTGACTTGTTCCAATTTATCGACGGAGTATGTTTTTTCTTCCTGGAACTTGTTTGATTTTTCCTTCATCTGTTCGGTTATGTCATCAAGAATATTATTTACGGTCTCGACGATTGTGTTTTCATCATAATCTATGAACTCTTTATCACCGGTGTCACGTCTGTTTACGACAATGGAATTGTTTTCAATATCTCTTGGTCCTACCTCTATTCTTAGTGGCACTCCACGTTTTTCCCAGTAGTAATATTTGTTTCCAGGTCTTAAGTCACGTTTGTCCTGTTTTGTTCTTATGCCGTTATCCCTAAGTAACTGTTCGAGTTTGTCTGTGAAATTCAGTACAATTTCTTCTTTTTCCTTGAAGATTATAGGAATAATTATAACCTGTTCCGGTGCAACTATAGGAGGTAGTTGTAATCCTTTCTCATCCCCATGTGCTGCTATGAGTGCTGCTATTACACGGTCAGATAATCCATAGCATGTCTGATGAGCGTATTCATGTTCTGATTCGTCATTTTCGAAGGTTATGTCAAATGTTTTTGCAAATGTCGTTCCCAGATTATGTACCGTTGCTATTTGCAATGTCTTTCCATCCGGCATAATCATGTCGAATGCCATCGTATACTTTGATCCGGGGAACTTGTCCCATTCAGGTCTTTTGCTTATTGAGTATGGAACTCCTAATTCGTCGAAGAATTGCTTGTAGATTTTTATTCCTTCCTGTACTTCCTCTTCTGCTTCCTGTTCTGTTGCATGTACTGTGTGAGTTTCATTGAATGTTGTTATTTCACGTACTCTTATTAGTGGACGTGTATGTTTTGTTTCGTATCTGAATGTATTTACTGTTTGATAAACCTTGATTGGCAAGTCCATATGTGATCGTACCCATAGGGAAAACATTGGATACATGGATGTTTCACTTGTTGGTCTTAATGCCAGTTGTTCATTCAGTTCACGTAAACCTCCTTTCGTTACCCAGTATACTTCTTCTTCAAAACCTTTTACGTGTATTGCTTCCTTGGCAAGTTCACTTTCAGGTATTAACATTGGAAATAGTACTTCTTCATGATCCTTATCCAACAATTCCTGTAATGCATTTAAGGTATATTTTCTTATTTGAAAACCTCTTGGTAACCACACGCTCATACCCTTGATTGGGTATCGTGCATCCATTAATTCTGCTTCTTCTAATATGTCATGAAACCATTGACTGAAATTCTTCATATATTCACCTAAAAAATTATTTGTTTATTATAAATTATTAAAATTAGTTATTCATCCTGATTAGTAATATATTATTTATCTTTGTTTTTTAGAAATAATAAATTTTATCATGGATTCATATTTTTAAAACTCGAAGACGTGAAAAAAACATATTTATATACTACGGGTACAAAGTATAATTATTAAATGAGGTGGAAAAATGTTAATTACAACAACAGAGAATATACCTGGAAAAGACTATGAGGTAATCGGATTAGTTAACGGAAACAACATTCAATCAACAAATGCATTTCGTGACTTTACACAAAGTTTAAGAAACATTACTGGTGGAGAACTAAAGGCATATACCGATATGATGATAGAATCACGTAATATCGCCACCCAACGTATGATTGAACAGGCAAAACAACTGGGTGCTGACGCCATCATCATGGTCAGATATAATACAAGTTCCATTGTCGAAAACTCATCTGAAGTTCATTGTTATGGAACTGCAGTGAAATTCATCTAATTCCATACAGTCAAACGATATTCTATTTTTTATCCTATTTTTTTTCTATTTTTTCATCATGGACCTTTATTTAATTGAGGATTTTTAGTACTTCTTTTTATATCTTAATCAACATACTAGTATTATGAAAGATTTAATATGTATCATACCCATCTGTTGTTTCGATAAATCCAAAAGCAGGCTTTCGAATTTCTTATCTGATGATGAACGTGTAGAACTGATGAAGTCCATGCTGAAGGATATAGTTACTGCCATCAGGGATAATGTCGAGGAGATTATACTGGTTAGCGGGGATGATGAGGTTTATGAGTACGCACAGGAATTGGGTATTAGCTTTGTCAGGGAATCGGAACATGAGAATAATAAGTTAAACCGTGCCATTATGGATGCTGTTGTTAGCGTTAAGGAAAATTATGGGAATGTCGATATTCTAGTTCTTCCGGGTGATATTCCAATGATTAAAAAGGAACATATCATTAGCGTTAAATCGGCCGCTTCCGATTTGGTCATCAGCCCGTCACATGGTGGTGGCACAAATCTGTTATGCTTCAACAGTGATTTTGACTATGAGACATTCTTTGGGGATATGAGTTACTTCAGACATATCCAGGAAGCATATGCCAAGGATATGACTGTCAATGTAATCGAATCATTTTATCTGTCGATAGACGTGAATACGCCCCAGGATTTGGGTGAAATATTGCTTCATGCAATCGGCACGAACACTTATGATTATTTGACCGGTTTAAATATTACAGTCAAAAGCAAACATGGCCAGGAGAGATTGGATGTTAAAAGAATTGATGAATGAAGGATGTTCAATGAGCATAGCAGGAGTTGACCCTTCAGGGGGAGCGGGTATCATAGCGGATATCAAGACATTCCATGCACATTCTATTTACGCAACGGGAGTAGTCACGGCAATTACCGCCCAGAATCCATTTGAGGTCAATGCCATTCAAAAAATTGATGTTGACGTAATAGCCAGCCAGATTGATACTGTTCTTGACATTTATCCTATCGAATATATCAAGACGGGAATGCTGTATGATAGGAGTATAGTCCGAATGGTATCCGATAAAATCAGGGAGTACCAGTTGAAGGCCGTTGTGGACCCCGTGATGATAAGTGAGTCAGGAAAGAACTTGACTATGGATGACTTTGCAATGTACATGAACAGGTATTTGGTTAAAAAATCATTTTTAATAACACCAAATATACATGAAGCGGAACAATTATCAAATATGAAAATAGAAGATGAAGAAGATATGATTAAGGTTGCAGAAAAACTACGTTATGATAACAATGTTGTAATTACAGGAGGCCATCTTAACGGAAATGACATCCTTGTTGAAGATGGAAATGTTCATATCATAAAGGGTAACCTAATCGACAGCGACAATACACATGGAACCGGATGTACATACTCAAGTGCCATAACTTCAAACCTGATTAAACAAGAGACATTGAAGGATTCCTGCATTAAAGCCAACAAATTCATCCAGGAAGCCATAAGACATGGATTCAATAAGGCCCCATACCAATTCTACGAGAAATATTAAATCACTTCCCCATTACTTTTTTTAAAATGTTATCAAATCAACTTCCTTCGATTAGACATATATAATTATGGAAAAAAACCAGATTTATTAGAAAAAATTGTCTGATAAAATATAAAGATTACTAAAAGCAACACAGAAAAAATAGTTATACATAAATTAAAATAAAAAAAA
>MVJJ01000119.1 GCA_003266145.1 Methanosphaera sp. SHI613 | reverse complement strand
TAATTAAAGAAGTAAAGTAAACAAAAACTAAAATTGGCAGTCATAATATCAATTGATATTAATACCACATTGTATCGTTACAATATCTACGCTTAACATACATCCAACTAAAAATACTCCATCATAAGATGAACATTTTTTAGCTTTCCATTATCATAAATTTTATCGCTACAATTGGAAAATGCAACCATCATAACCATTTTGGAACTAAATCCAGTTAGTTCAGGTCATCACCGTTATGTGTTGTAGCACATACTATAAGCATCGAATCTGTTTTGACAAGTTTTTTAGAAAATATTGCAATATCGATCGATAATGAAGTTTAATAAATTCATCAAAAAAATACCAGAAGCGAGTTTGGGTCATATAGAGTATGTAAAAGCAATATTTGGATTTCGAAAAAAAATGAGGATAATTGCAAAAATATATTTTTTAGAAATATTTTATCAAATATCCCACAATAAACGTCAAAATCAATAGTATCAATAATTATCGATTTTTTCAACTCTTTGAACGGATAATTTTAATTTATATTTATTGTTATAATATTTATCATCCTCTTCCAATAGATCCATTATCAATCGTATGTTGTTATCCTCCAACAATGCATTTAACCTATCCGTAAAATGTTTATCATTGATGTTTATCTTTTCGGTCCAATTCCCATCAACTTCATACTCGATTGTTTCTTCTATCGGAAAACCCTTAGTCGATATCTTCAACAAGATGTTTACATCATTGTTTGTTGTATCATAGATTTTATAGTATACGTTTTTGTCCATTGAATCACCAGTCATATTTATTAATTATTTTTTTATTATTTCTAAGTTAATATTTAATTACAATCATTATAATGTTTTAAGACATCCATTGCAAGTGTAAATTTAATTATCGAAAAATCAAGTATTACTTTTTTAAGGTATATACTGCTATTTGTATTAATTATTTTTAGTAATTTATAGAATAATAAATTTAGAATATGTTCTAAAATAAGTAATAATAAATACATCTTAAGCAAATATATAATTAAGAATATCATTATTATTAGGAGGATATTATATGAGTGACATTGTCAAAGGATGGCGTCATAACGACCAAAGATATAATTTAATAGGAACAAAATGTAACAAATGTAACAATACTTTCTTCCCTAAAAAAGTTGTTTGTCCAAATTGCAGAAGTCATGGAGATATAGAAGACCTCCAATTTGAAGGAACTGGTAAAATATATTCATTCTCCGTAATTCATGCTGCAACTGATGACTTCAAAAACAATTCACCATATGCTGTCGGAATCATTGAACTTGATGAAGGAGCTAAAATAACCGCACAGATTGTTGACTGCGATGTAAACGAGTTAAACATCGGTGATGAAGTAGAAGTTGTATTTAGGAAAATCAGAGAAGACGGAAAAGAAGGAGTAATATCATATGGATACAAGTTCAAACTCAGAGAATAAAACAGGAATACTATTAATAGGTCATGGAAGTAGACTACCATACAACAAGCAAGTAGTTAGAGCAATCGCAGAAAAATATGCAAAAACCCAACCGGATTATACTGTGGAAGTAGGTTTCATGGAACTTGCTCAACCGGACATTCCAACTGCATTCAACAAACTAAAAGAAACAGGTGTAAACAGAATCATAGTTACACCAGTATTCTTGGCTCATGGAATGCATACTAAAAGAGACATCCCTACAATACTTGGCATAGAACCAGCTGATATCGAAAAAGAATTAGCAGACTATGAAAAACAACAGGAAGAGCACCACAGCCATGAAGAACATGATCATGAAGAAGGACATTGCCACGGACACGCACACGGACATGGACATGGACATGGACATCACCACCACCATGGAGAAGTGGAAACCGTTGAATTTGACGGTGAAATCATATACACTGAACCAATCGGTGCCGACGATGCAATAGTTGACATTATAGCCGAAAGGGTAAATTCAAACCTATAAGGTCATACGATAATCTCACCTCCCAAACATTTTTTAAAACTTATTTTAATAAATAGTATTATGAATAATAAAAACATATCTCAAATTGGTGAAAGAGAATTAATTAGATTCTTTTTAAAAAAGCGAGATAAGTTATTGAATGATAACGAGTCAATCATCTATAAAAGCTATTATGATGATGCCGCATTGGAGCAAAACAAGTCAAGATACACTGTATTATCAACGGATATGCTAATACAGCATACTCATTTTCCACAGGATATGACATATTACCAGATGGGAGAAAAGATAGTGACGGTAAATGTAAGTGACATCATGGCATCCAATGCCATAGCATCAAGCATACTCATCTCAATGGCCCTGCCCGGTGATATGACACTCGGCCAATTCGATATGCTAACCAACGGGATACTTGACAAATGCAGGGAATATGACATTAAGCTCATAGGTGGGGATATCAATGAAAATGATGAAATCATATTATCCGCTACGGCTGTAGGTCATATTGATGAAGACGTTAAGCTCTTGTCCGGAATTCAGGATGGAGACTTGGTTGCCGTTACAGGAAAGCTTGGAAGTCCCGCAGCCGGATTGGATTTGATATATAATGACATGGACCTTCCCGGTAGCCTCAAGCATGACCTGATTAGCAGCATCCTTGAACCGACATTATCCACCGATACGTTCAGATTACTTCATGAACACTCAGACATGATAACCAGCATGACCGATATAACAGATGGACTGGCCTTGGAACTGGATACATTAAAAGAAAAAAATGCTAATATTGGTTTTGATATAAATTACAATAGTATACCCTATGATAAATATTTAAAGGATGTAGCTGCATTTAACGACAAGACCATAGAGGATTACATTCTTCACTTCGGAGAAGAATTTGAACTGCTTTTAACAATAAACCCGATTGAATACGAAAAATACAAGCAAATATTTACGGATAAACTATTTATCATAGGCAGATGCAACTGTTCCGGAAAAAATATTTTGATAAAAGATAACAAAAGAATTCCAATAATAGCAAAGGGATATGAACATCTGAAGCAATGACCACCCAAAAAAAATCTAACAATAGAAGGAATGACTATGAGTAACACTTGCAATATATGTCCAAATCACTGCAACATTAAAAACAACACAATATGTAAACAAAAGCCGACACTCGATAATGAAAATATAATATATACCAGTGCAGTGGCAGTTGATCCGATAGAAAAGAAACCATTGTATCACTATATGCCGGGAAGCAAAACCCTCTCCATAGGTACGGTTGGATGTAACCTACAATGTTTGAACTGTCAAAATCATAGCATAGCACAACCTGCAGATGAAAGAGACGTCCTGACACACAAATACTCACCATCCGACATAGTCGGACAGGCAAGATACAAAAGGACCCCGAGTATTTCCTGGACATACAACGAACCGACGATACATCCAAAATGGATTATTAAGACTGCCCAGCTAGCCAAGGAGCATGACATCAAAACAATACTTGTAACCAACGGATACAACAGCCAGGAAACGCTTGACAGTCTCGTGGACTATGTGGATGCCGTCAACGTTGACCTTAAAAGTATTGATGATGAGTTCTACAGGAATGTCTGTCATGGCCATGTGGATGACATCTTAAACGCAATCGAATTTTATCATTCGCATGACGTTCACGTGGAAGTTACCAATCTGCTGATACCAGGTTATAATGATGACTCCAAAAGCATACGTGGACTTGTCGAGTACATAAAAGGAGTGTCAAGTTACATCCCTCTGCACTTTACAAGATTCTATCCACAATTCAAGCTTCGGGATGTTGACGTTACACCAGACAGGACTATCGATAAGGCCTTGGATATAGCCAAGTATATGGGATTGAAGTATGTCTATCCCGGAAATACCACCCCATCATATAAGGACAATACATACTGTAGAAACTGCAGACACTTATTGATTCAACGTGAAGGTTATAACGTTAAATTAAACATCAGCCAAAAAAATTCATGCAGTAACTGCAATCATAAAGTGGATATTATACTTGAATAATCAAAGAAAAACTATCCTTACCACCTTTTTTTAACATAACTACCAATACAAGTAATTTTAAACTTCAATTATCATTAAAGATTTTCTAAATACAATATGAAGCATATTATATAATACCAATCACGCCAACACTTTGATTTTTATATCCGAAGAGTGATTAATAAAAATAGAATTAATGTAAATAAGCTATGAAAATAGGAAAGAAATAAACAATTTGAATATGAAGTAGATTTTTTAAAAATAAATTTAAGTAAAAAAAATAAGATGTGGGTAGAGTCAGAATACTCCACCTCCTCCACCACCAAATCCACCGGAACCTGGACCTCCGATGTCACCGAATGATCCGCCAATATCTGGCGTGTCGATATGAGCCGATACGTGGGGATAGAACATATAGCCGAATCCATAGTTGTTGGCAAGATATAATACTGCCAAATCATTTAACACTTCATTGCTTACGTTTTCATCCTTGAAGTATTTTACCATGTTCTTACGTACCTCATCGGCACATCCAAGTGCTGTTGCATAGACAAGATACTTACCCCATACCTGTATGGATGCAGGTGGACGTTCCTTTATGAGACTGTAATCCAACAGGTACTTCTTGAAGTTGTTCCATCTGTCATAAAATACCCTTCCTTCATCCGTCCAGCTACCCATTATCGTATTTGGCATGACAAACAAGGCTATTGACTCTACAAGAAGGAGTCCTGCAAAGACAAATGCGAGTATATTCGTTAAACCACCCTTGAACATGAATATTGCCAAGAACAACAATATCAACGCTACTGCAAATGATGCATAAGCCAGTAATGACGTGTATGAAGAAGCCGCATCATTATAGTATCTTCTGATATCAAGACTTGAGACTTCATGACTCGTATCTATAACCCATGCACCTAAAAAGCGTGAAAAGGAATCCTTATCACCGGTCATGTTCTTGAATGATATGTGACCATTTTGATCGGCAAATGAATAGACATAGTCGATGACGTCAAGTTCAAATCTTTTAAGGCCGGAGAGATTTTTGGATGTTGGTGCTATAATCGTGTCTGACTGCGTGGATGCTATTACCTTATAATATTTCTTATCAATCAAGTCAAGCAGTGTGGCGTTATAACCGTCAGCATTGACCTCGCCAATTTGACCGTCAAGCAACATGTTGATAAGTAACGGCTTATCATCGGTTGGATTCTGGCTTTCCTCCTGATTATAGTAGATTGACTTTTTGCCTCTTCCATATTTAAGATATATTCCAAGCGGCGTCAACATGAATAATACTGATATTATTGCCGCAATGTATCCATAATTATCAGATAATGATTGTTGGAACATGTATGACTGTTGATCTTGTTCAATCTGTGCCTTTGCATCCTTGGCGATTACATCCACATTATCTGTACTTTTGATGTACTCCTTTGGCATTAGTATTCTCTGTTCTGCATTCTGATTTGAATCTAAGCTGTTGAATTCCACCTTAAGCGTGTCATCACTTATCCACTGACTTGATTTTACCGCGTGGGGTGGGTTGTTCCAGTACTCTACGTTGTGACTGCTTCCAGGTATGTGAATGTTTTCTGTAAGGTTATCGACGTTTTTATCCCAGTACTTATCCCATGAGGTATACTGGAATTCTGCTATATCATTGTACAGCTTTACCCCCTTGTTGAAGTTATAATGATATATCACCCTTACAACTGCCGGATTTACCTTCTGGGTTTTGGCCTCATCCGAGTATAGCCATACCTTGAAGGTGACGTTGTTTGTTGAGTTGATAACCTCTAACTTATTATAGTAGCCCGGTGATTCTACAGATACATTATCAATACTCTGAGCGCCTGATAGTAGTATCGTCCTATAGACACCATTTATATTCTCATGTATGTCATATGTGACATCCTCTGTTATGATACATGTTCCATCATCTCTTATCACAATATCTTTATTTACGTTTCCGAGGTCATACTGTGAATTTGATGAATAGGATATGGGCATCAATATAAACGATAGGACCAATAATAATAAAATACACTTTTTAACATGATTATTCATTGAAAAAACTTCCTTTAACTTGTTTAGTTAATAAAAGATATTTGTTGATTAAATATATTCATTTGAAAAATTAAATAATTATCGATGAAAAAAAGTATATGAATTGAGAGTGATATTACTTGTTGCTTGTTATGAAAATTCAATAACAAAAAATAATAAANNGATGAAAGCGGAACTTAGAATGTTCCACCTCCACCTCCACCGAATCCTCCACCTACCGAGGATATTCCATCAGATGATGATGAGTTGGCCTCCGACTGCAGATGATTGAATGACATTGTCATGTTGTTTAATCCGCCATAATATGTAAACCATACTATATCTGACTGATAAAGGTAATCATCATTGTAGTTAACGCTTTGGAAATACTTGAACATGTTGTCCGAGACTTCCTTGGCCTGTCCTAGTGCAGTGGCATATACCAGGTATTTACCCCACACCTGGATGGATGCAGGAGGATAATCCTTAATCATACTGTAATCGGTTATGTAATTCTCAAACGCTTTCCACTTGTCATGGAATGTTTTACCTTCAGGCGTCCACCTTCCTGCAATAGTATTCGGAATACTTATTGAAAGTATTCCCACTATAAACATCAATATGATTATAATCATGTTGAAGAATGATGAATCTGCAAATATGGAGTAGACAAATAGGATAACACTTATGACTATCATCAATCCGCCCACTATATTAAGTATGTTGGATCCTTTGGCTTCAAAGTATGAGTCTACCTTTTCCTGTGATATCTCGCTTTTTGCTGTTTCTTTCCAATCGGATATGAATGATGTGTACTCTGTCGGTTCACAGTAATCCTTAATATAATTAAATGATATGTCACCGTTTCTTTCAAAGCGTGTTAGGAAATTAATTATATCCAATTCATACTTTTTAAGAGTTCTAGTATCCTTGTTTGTTCTTCTTATTATTGTATCATCACTGTTACTTGCTATTATGGTGAAGTATTTGTTTTCTATAAGCTCAAGTATTGTTGCATTGTATGCGTTTACGTCAAATTCTCCCACATCACCTATCACAACATTATTTACGAATAATGGAGAATCATCTGTTGGCGTGTCATATTCATATTCGGCCTTGTAGTCAATCTTAGGTTCCCTGCCGAAGAACATGTAAATACCTGCAGGTACAATCAGCAGTATTCCAAGTATTGTATTTACGATGCTGCTCATGGTATTTTTGAATGCCCTGTCAGCGGCATATTTATCCTGATCCTGATTTATCTTATCCTTGGCGTTCAAGCCTGTCATGATAAAGTTATCGCTTGGCTTAAAGTACGTCTTAGGAATCAGTAGCCTCTGTTCAACATAGTTATGTGACGGCACGTTGCTTAGCTGTGTCTTGAGTGTCGTATCGTTAACCCAGGTGGACTCATCAACATAATCCGGCGGATTGTTCCATAGCTGAACGCCGTCCTTATTTGGAATTGTAATGTATGTGGTTATTTTATCTGCTCTGCTGTCCCATTGGTCCCCCCATGTTTTCAGTTGCAGCTCAACGACATCATTATGCATTTTGACTACCTTGTTGAACTTGTACTTGTAGATGACAGTTACCTTGTCATCATATATCTTCTGTGTCATGTTCGGATCCTTGTATAGCCATACCTTTATCCTTACACTGCTTCCTTGATCTATTATCTCGGGTCTATTATAGTAGCCGGGCGTTATGACTTCAACATCACTTATGCTTTGGCCCTGTGCCAATGGTATGTCCCTGAATACCCCATTGACGCTTCCTTCTATATCCTGAGTAATGTTCTCGGTGATGATGGCCATACCATCATCTGTTATGCTTACATTAATTGTAGCCTCGGGTATGGTATAATCTCCATCATCAGCAAATGCTACAGGCATGAGGATAAACAATGAGATTATTGCACATACCATGAACTTTTTCATTAAACTATTCATGACAAAGCCCCCCCTGTTTAATATGTTATCATATAAAAATAGTATAATCTAATCTCTATATAATATTTTCTAAAATTAGTATGTATCCAAACAATATCCATTCTTTATGGATTTAAAATATAAACTGTATTTAATTAAAAAAAATATAAGAAAGGCTTTGAATAAACGAGTTATTCAAATAGTTTTAATCTAAGAAGAGACTTCTCTTATCATCATAATAGAATAGCCTTATCAGGTCATCATCGAGAGGTTCTTTCATGTCATGTTCGTCAAGATATCTAACCATGTTCTGTCTGAATGACAAGTCAACGCCCATAGCAGCCGAATATACTATATAATCGGCCCATTTACTTGGTGACTGTGGTGGATTATTTATTATTTGACTGTAGTCATTAAGGTATGACTCGAATTGCTTCCACCTGTCATGATGAAGTTTTCCCTCCTTGTTCCAATTGTTTTTTATTTTAACAGAAAGCATGTACGCTAAGATAATCATTGGAACAAGCACTACTGCAGCTCTGAATGTCCACGTGAATATTGGCACCTTCGGAGTCAGAGTGTTTAAGATTATTAATATGACAGATAGATATATGAGTGCTATGATTGAATAGTATTTAAGATATCTGGATGTTTTGTCAGTGAAGTATTCGTCTATTGAATAATTTCTATTGCAGATGTCTTTGAAGTTGTCGTGTAGATTTGTCAATTGATTATGCTTTATCATATTTTTAAATTCATTAATTGACTTGTATTCATCGATAGATTCTGACAGGTAATCAAGTACAAACGATTCATGTTCTTCAAGGATTTTGTCTTCATGGGAAATTATTTTCAAGGATAGATTATCACCTATAAACTTTGTCCGGATATGTTTCTTGTTTATGAGATTTAATATTGTCGCATATAACGCGTCCTTATTAACGTTTCCACATTTAGTGTTTAATATCATGTTTACCTTTATGTAATCATCATCCAATTCATCGATGCTTCTATTATTCATATCTTTTATATCGGAGTTTTTAAAGTAATTGAATGATATGACAAGTGGTGTGACTATCAGTAACACGGATATGGCTATCAGCAGATATCCGAGATTGTTATTGAATGCCACGTTCTTGGCATAATCGTCCTGATATTTGATTATTGACTCTTTTTTGGATTGTTTTATGTTGTTTGTATAATCATTTGACTTGAATGCTGTTGTGGGCATCAACGCTACTTGTCTGTAATTGTTTGATGGTGTTAATTCTTTGTATCTTGTTTCGTATCTGTGACGGTTTACCCATGAATGGCTGCTTAGGATATGTGGGGGATTGTCATATATCTGAATATCTTCACGTTCTGCAGGGTAGGTTATATATGTTTCGAGCTTTGAGACTGGTGTCTGTGAGTCTGCCCATGGAGTATAGTTGAATAGGGCAACGTCATCATATACATCCACGGTGTTTATGCTACGATAATGATATATTACCTTGAGGCTTCCGTTTCTAAGCTTGTTTTTCTTGGAATCATCAGCATATAGCACTACTCTAATATCTGTATGGTCGTTAGTGTCATTTACTTCATAGTCATAGTAGTATCCATCGGATTCAATGCTGATATTATCAATTTTCTGGCCATCCTTTTTAGCAAGACGGTAGTATACCACATTTTCAGATCCGTCAAGAGTGTAAGTTACCTCATCACTATGGAAACACTCCCCATTATCGGTGATATTGACAAAATTTACAACAACCGGTACGGCATATGCATGTGAATCTTCACTTTCATCGACCGAATAAATGGGTGTTGATAATAATAAAAGTATGATAAATATGCTTGAAATCTTTATGAAATTATTTAATTTAAATGTACTCATAATTAACATCCTTAATACGATATTATTATCTATATATGAAAAGTTAATTATATTTAATGAAAACAATGAAAAAGCCCTCCTAAAAAATAATCATAATATGAAACATGGCTTCAAATCCACATAAATATTTATAATTAAATCAACAGATAGGATGAATAACCAATAAAATCGGTGATAAAAAAATGTCAGATATAGAAAAAGTATCAGATTATTTAAGTGAAGCAAAAATATTCTTTTTAGCAACTGTGGATAAAGACAGGCCAAAGGCAAGACCTCTTGGACTTCAGATATTACATGACGATAAGATATACTTCGGCGTCGGTGATTTCAAAGAAGTGTACAGACAGATGTGTGAAAATCCTAACGTTGAAATAGTGGCAACAAAGGGTGAAGACATACTAAGATACTATGGTGTTGCAAAATTCGATGACAACCCGGAAGTAATGGAAAAGGTATGGAACGTACTGGGTGATTTGAAGGAAGTATATGACTCCAACGGCTGGAACATGAAGCTTTTCTACATAGATGATGCCACAGCCGAATTCAGAAATATGTTTTCAGTTGAAGAATCATTTAACTTCAAATACTAAACCCTCTTTTTTTTATTTTATGATATCCCTGATCACCCTTCTTGAAAAAAAATCTTCTTGAAGTTTAAAAACTTATTTTCAAAACAAGAGATTATAAATAGTTTTCATAAACGGATTATGTTTAAGTAAAAAAAAATGAATAAATACTAATTTTAACAGCAAATAAATTCTAATTTTAAACGTTTTATGAAAAGAAGAATCTGATGTTTAAAATACAAGAAAAAACAATAATACTCAAATATATTATGAAAATAAGCATGATAAGGAAGTTATATAATTAAGAAAATTC
>MVJJ01000104.1 GCA_003266145.1 Methanosphaera sp. SHI613 | reverse complement strand
GATCTTAATTATATGAGTTCTTTTTTAGGATATGTATATCTGTTTTTAATGGCTCTGATGCTAGTCTTTGTTTATAAAATCTTAAGATATGCATGTGATGAATATTTTGGACTTAAAAAAACATTTGCCGCCATTAATTTCTTATTTAGACAAGGGGCATTAATGTTTGATAATGTACGAATGAATAATAAACAACAATATGAAAAAAAAGAATTTCAGGATGCTATAGAAACATCATATACTACCAGTTTGGATTATTCTAAAAGAACAAGTTATTTCTATCCATTATTTTTAATAATTTTTAATTTGTTCATAGTACTTATGATACTCTTAGCCAGTCAGGAATTAATTACTGTAAGAATAGATGTATTTGAATTAGTTATATTTTTCCAATTTGTACTGTTTAGTTTAACCAGTATAAAAATGCTACCTTCAATATTTAATTCATTAACAAAAGTAAATGCTACATCAAAAAGAATGGAACAAGTATTGATTCTTGAAGATACATTTAAAGAAGAGGAGTATGAATTCAAAAACAATAATAATCCGAACATAATTGAATTTGATGATGTTAGCTTCAAATACAAAACAGACAATGTACTTCATGATGTGACATTTAATATTGAAAAAGAGTCTACAATAGCAATCGTGGGTAAAATTGCAAGTGGAAAATCAACAATATTATCACTTTTAAATGGATTATATCCATGTACTGAGGGTGAAATAAAAATAGACGGTAATGATATCAATAAAATTAACAAGAAAGACTTAAAAAATAAACTATCAATTGCAACACAAAAAACGTTCCTATTTAACGATACTGTAAAATCAAACATTACCCTTAAAGATGATTCAATTGACATGGATGCAATTAGATTATCTGCAGAACTATCCGGTTTAGATGAATGTGTTGAAGATATTGATGACTTTTTATCTTACAAAGTTAATGAAAAAGGTGCTAACTTATCAACCAATATAAAAAATAGGCTGAATATAATGCGTTGTCTTCTTAAAAAAGCTGATACATATATATTTGATAATGTGTTCAGTACTTATGACGAGAATTCACAGTATAAAATATTTGAAAAAATCAGACAACATTTAAAAAACAAGACAATAATACTTGTAACGGACAATATGGAAATATTGAAAAATACTGATAAGATTATTCTATTGGAAGATGGGAAAATTAGTACAATAGGCACTCATTCAGAGTTAATCGAAAATTCAGAATATTATAAAAACTTAGTTAATACAGATAAAGGGATGATATTATGAAGAAACCAGCCGATTATACGGATTTTGTAAATTTTACAAAGAAACTCTTAAAGCCCTTCAGACTACGATTTATAATAATTACTGCATTACTACTTGTTTACTCTATACTTGCCATTAATTTACCTAAGATATTAGGAAAATTAATAAACATGTTCGATGATTATACAGCGGGAAGTACCATTTTTTTCTCATCAAAATTTACAAATCTCCTAATTGAGATAACAGTACTTATCCTATTGACTTATGGCCTTAAGATAGTTATCACTTACATAACATATCCTGTAAGTGATAAGATTACATTAGGATTACGTGAACGAATTAATAATAAAGTTCACAGCCTTAATTACAAGTACTTAAATGACACCCATTCAGGAGAAATTATGTCAAGAATCAATCATGATACTCTTGTAATACGAAGCTTTATGGGGGTTAAATTAGCTACAATAATCAGTAAAACATTATTATTTATTCTAGCTGTAGTGATAATGTTACTAATGGACTGGGAATTAACCAAATGGTACATGTTAATAATGATTATAACCATTATATTAATCGTACTAATCAACAAGTATAGTATAGATTATGTGAAAGAATCACGAGAATACATGAGTAAAATGATAGCACTGATTGGAGATACACTCCTGAATAAAACTATCGTAAATACAAATGACAACAATAATTATTGTGAAGATAGATTTGACCAATTAAACCATCTTGACAAAAAAGCTTTTACTAATGCAACCACAAAAGCAGTAATCCTAGAACCAATAACACTATTCATGTCCAACTTAGTCTATATCTTAATATATGCAATAGCAATAGAACTGTTATTTGAGAATACAATAGACCTTGAGACCGTGTTAGCCTTAATATTATATGGACAAATAATTATTAACCAACTCAAATACTTTGGAAAAACAATACGGGAACTACAAGGAACATATTCAAGTTTCCTAAAAATATATGAATTACTACACACACCCGATCAGGAAGGAACACTAAAAAACATTGACATATCCCATGGAGAAATAGAATTTAGGAATGTTTCATTCAGTTATGATGACAAAAAAGTATTGGATAACTTAAACTTTAAAATAAGTGACAAAAGCAAAATACTGATTAAAGGTAAAGCAGCAAGTGGAAAATCAACAATTATTAACCTGTTAACAAAGTTATATGAAACTGATTCAGGCCAGATACTGGTAGATGGTAAGAATATAAACACTATACCTCAAAGGAATATTATAGATTCCTGCACAATCATATCAGAGAAAAATCAATTATACAAGGCAAGTGTCAAAGAAAACATAGCCTACTCAACAGATAATATTAGTAATGAAGACATAGTTAAAGCAGCAAAAGAAGTGGGAAGTCATGAATTTATAATGAAACTACCAGAACAATATGATACAATAATATCCGATGAAAATAACAATCTCAGCCAGGGCGAACGTGAATTAATACTTCTAACAAGAGCCTATGTTAAAGAATCCAAGATATTAATAATAGAAAATAGCCTGTCAAACATAGATAAGATAACCAAACAGAAAGTCTATCAAAGTTTAAGAAAACTTATGGAAAATAAGACAACAATAATATTAACTGATGAAATTCATTGCAAATATGATAATATAATCCAATTATAGAATCAATAGTGGCTAAAAAACTACTAGAAAAAAGGGTATGAAATTGACATGCCCCATATTCTATATTGAACCTCCCCTCCCCCTTATATAAGAGAGATTCATGTGTTGTAAGTTTTTATTGAAACTAATTATGATGGTGCTCTTGATATTTGGGTAATTTAATTCAACAATGTCAAAACTGTACTTATGATAATATCTGCTTAATCAAAGTGAAAAGTACTCCTACTGATATTGGCCAGTATCATATTGTAGAAATAAATACTACTAGCATATGCAATAGCAAAAAATAGTTAAAATCATAACAAAGATGTAGTTTTAATAATCTTTTTGTATCAGTCTATGGGTGTAACTATTCTAAAAAAAGAAGGTTGAAGGGTATACTGAAATAATCATTTTATATACTTATTTTTTATTTCATTGAGATTTACAGGACTTTTTGACTCTAGTGTGTTGGTTATATTTTCAACTGTGGATTTAGCCCCATCAAGTGAAGTATCATTTGGATATACATTTTTATACTCTACTGATTTGGCCATATGCAGTGCTATGTCCTTGTCATTACAGCATATGATTATATTGTCATGAGAAGTTTGGTTATCTAATGGAATGCAGTAGAATTTGCCCTTATAGTTTAGCTTGATTATGTTAAATATTTCTATCTGTAATAAGTCATCAGCATTTATTGTATAGCATGTATAGCCATCAATGTTTTCTGAATTGCCCTTTTTTACTATTTCATTAATTGTATTAAATCCATACTCATTTATTTTAAGCAGGTCATTATCTCCATAGCTATTGAAAGCTACTAATACTCCAGTATCCCAACTCCAAAGTTTTATGCCATCAACATCTCCCTGATATTGGGTCTTATTTGCTATAACATCAATTGTAGTTCCATTTGGTGTTATTTCTACTTTTTCATATTTTATAGAGTTTGCAAAGATAAGTAGGATTGCTCCTACAATAATTAAAAGTAATATGATAATTATGATTATTTTTTTATTGTTCATGTCTATGCCTTCAATAAATGTTATCTTCTTGTTCATATTTATTCTTTCATGGATAAATAATTTATTCAAATCCATTATATTCATATATTTGAATATTACTATGATAGTTTAAACTCCATATTATACATGCCCCTTTTCAGGAATGATTTCTTGTTGAATACCTTGAAGCCTAATCTTTCATATAACTTCTTTGCCTTAGGATTTCTAAAATCAGCGTCTAAAATAACTCGTTTATATCCCTTCTTTTTAGCATATTTTATAACATCTTCTAGAACTCTTGTTCCATAACCCTTGGATCTTTGATTTTTGTCAATGGCAAGTTCGGCTATGTAGAAATCATCCTTTTTAATATCACATATTACAAAGTAATCAAGTATGTCAACAATCAATAGTTTTAATGAGCTAAAATGTGTTTTATGTTTAGTATTGTGTGTATAAATGGTTATCATTCCAATAAGTGTTTCATCATCATAGATAACTTTAATGCATTTGTCTTTTTTTAGACTTTTTGAAATGGTGGATATGGCCTTTTGCTTTGAATCAAAAAGCTTGTCAAAAGTCCTGAAATCCACCTCATATTTGAAGGTTGCAATTTTATCAGCATCATGAATGTCGGGATTGAAAGTTACATATTTCATATTTATCTTCTTTAACTTTCTTCTTATTAATATGTATATAAATAGGTTGGGGGTTAGGTTATAGAAGAATATTTGAATTCTCCTATAATTTGTTTCCACAGTTTCCACAATGCTGGGCATATTCTGGGTTTGCATATCCACATGAAATGCATGTTTTTGTAGCAGTTTGTGTGTCTGTATTTGTATTGTTAAAGTCCATTGGATTATTTTCGGGTTGTGTGTTCTGGACTTGATTATCTTGTTGGTTTTGTGCTTGTTGCTGATAGTTTTGTTCTTGGTTGTATTGTGGGTTGTAGTTCTGGTTAGGATATTGAGTGTATTGCTGGTTATTATATGCGTACTGGTTCTGTTTTTCGAACTGATTGTTATATATCAAACCGTAGCATCTGCTATTGAATAACAAAATGAATGTGTATAAGAATCCAATAGTGATGATAGAACCAACTACCGGAATGAATGTAATGAATGTTCCAACAAGTGATATGACCGCACCAACAATTGCTATAAGTATAATTAATATGAATAGCTCTACAAGACCGATCTGTTTTGCAGTGTTTATTATATCATTTACATGCAATGCCTGTTCAATGCTGTCTGTTTTTGCAAGTGTTCCTAAAATCACTGGCATGAATATTGCTATAATAAATGCAACTACATAGAATATTAATGATATTATGAGTGCAAATAAGCCGGCTACTCTATAATCATAACTACCTAATATGGCTGT
>MVJJ01000030.1 GCA_003266145.1 Methanosphaera sp. SHI613 | reverse complement strand
TTTAGTTGTTAAATTAATTTAAATGGATTGTAAATATATTTGAATAAAAAAATGAATTATGATATAAAAATAGGAATTAATACTAAATTATAAATAATAATAGCTAAATAACTTTAAGTATAATAGAAATGATTATCAAATTGTTTGTTATTAACTAAATTTAAGCTCTTATAAGATTTATTTAAATAGGAATTTTTAAATAATTTCATAACATTTCCTCCAAGTAATGTCTAAATGATTATCTTTTTTATATTTTTAATGTGCACACCATCAAATAAAATACATGGGAATACCTTTTTTTTAGATTTTTTCCCAACTGTCAAATAAATTTTTATGTAATATAAAATTAACATCAATTATATTTTACTAAATGTATCGTAAATATATTGAATTAATTAACCATTTAAACTGCAATTTTAACATTTGTATCCATAGAGTACTATCTAATAAATTTAAAATTTAAAGTTATTTAATAATGATAATCAATAAAATCTAACTTAGATAAAAGATATTTTTATAAACATGGCTATTTAATCATTATAAATATGAAAATTAATTTTTGTGATTAATACTCGTATCTCAATTATGAATATTTTTCTCAATCTATCAATTTACTTAATAATATACTTTAAAATATTATTTCATTATAAAAAGGAAATATTCATATTATTATAAAAAATTAAAACATTTAAATACTTAATTATCCTATATATTAATTGAAACAAATAAAAGAGATATTAATATGAAAGGAATTATAGGTGCAATATGTGGTGACATAATAGGTTCATCATATGAGTTTCATCCAGTTAAAACAAAGGATTTTGAAATATTACCTAGAAACTCCAGATTTACTGATGATACAGTTATGACACTTGCAGTTGCAAATTGGTTATTACTTGATTTAAACGTTACAAAAGATGTTCTGGTTAATCAAATGCAGATATTAGGCTCTGAATATCCACGTGCCGGTTATGGTGGACGTTTTACAAAATGGTTACAGGATGACCAACCAGAAGCGTATAATAGTTGGGGCAATGGTTCAGCTATGCGTGTAAGTCCAGTGGCTTGGTATGCAAATAACCTTGATGATTGTATAGAATTAGCTAGGTTATCGGCTGTCGTTACGCACAATCATCCTGAAGGTATCAAAGGTGCCACGTCAGTGGCTTCATCAATATTCATGGCACGAAATGGCTATTCAAAAGATGAAATACGTGAGTATGTTGAAAAGAATTTTGATTATGACTTATCAACACCACTTGATGATATAAGACCGGAGTATGAATTTGAGGTTTCATGTCAGAAATCTGTTCCACAGGCCATAACCTGCTTTTTAGAAGCCAAGGATTATGAGGATGCCATAAGAAATGCAGTGTCTTTAGGTGGGGATGCTGATACGCAGGCAGCCATTGCAGGTTCCATAGCATCCGCATATTATACGGTACCCGCTGAGATATATAAACCATGCATATCTAAATTAGATCCTCGATTACATCAGATATTCCGGGAATTCAATGAAAAAGCTATAAGTGATTAAAATGCCTTCCGAATCATTTAATGAAGATCAAGCATATGAAGTAATGGATGGAGTACTTGAAATTGAAGACTGTGAAGATCCGGATGCGGTATCAGATATAATAAATGAGGAATTAATGCAAAATCCAAATAATATAAATTACAGGAATAACTATAACTATCAGGACAACGATAATAATTCAGTAAAAGAAGATAATGGCTTGGATAGTAAGATAATAATTTGTTGTCTGATAATAGTTCTCATATTTATTTTGGCTTTGATCTTTTAATTTAATAGGGGATGTAATATAAATAATAATAGAAATCGAATTTTTAACAACCCCTTTAACTATTTTTAAATGACGTCTTTTATTTATGACTTTATCATTGTAAGTATCATTTTAAATCTTGTTTTTGCATGTAAAGCATGTGGTATATTTGCGGGCATAATAATCATTTCACCCTTGTTCAATGTATATAAGTTTCCGTCTATAGTTAATTCTAGTGTTCCATCTATCACTTGTACCAACGCATCAAAGGGTGCACTATGTTCACTTAATCCTTCGTTTTCATCAAATGCAAATAATGTCACAGTTCCAGTTTCTTTTTTAATTATTTCAGTACTGACTACTGATTTTTCCTGATATTCAATCAGTGAATCGATATTAATAATTTCAGACGTGTTTAAAGTCAAAAAATCACCTTCATTGTTGTATAATAATATTATATCCGGTCTTTTTCATAAACTTTTTTAACTTCTTTAGTGACATCATTAATAGCCTATTTTAAATAAATTTTATATATTCTAAGTATTAAATAATTAATTATATTCAATCGGAAGGTTTTAATATGAAATATGCCTTTATATTATTAGTTATATTATATTTACTGACATGGTTTATCGGGCCGGCCATAACAAATAAGTTGGGAGTTTCTAAAAAGATATACCTCAACAAATCATTCACAAGGCTCAAGGCAAAATACCTTGGTTATTTACTGATAGCATTTACCATATTGATGTTGATTCTTGACTATAATAGTTTAAACGGTGTGGACTTCTATTATATGATGGTATCGATAGTGGGACTTATATTGTTTGCCATAATATTAATACTTAGAAATGACTATCTGAACATGAAGTATACTTCCAACAAAAACGGGGATAAATATTATCTGGATTTTGTTAATGTAGCCATTGTTCCACTTATAATAATTGCATTATTAACAAGTCTGCTTACTATTGACAACAATATGCTTTTAATAATTATTATGATAGTGATATTTATTGAATTGATTATAACTGTATTTGCTTTATGTCCAGATAAGATACATGAATATTTCATTTCCAAGAAATACTCTTTCAGCCATAAACAATATATTATGATTATCGTGGTTTTATCATTAATACCAGTATCGATACTTGGAATTTTAATTATGATATTATCATATATCATATAACCTTATTTTTTTCAAAAATTTGAAACAAACATCTAACTTAAAAAAAGGTGTTGGAAGAAATCTATTCTTCCTTATTGATTTGACTTATTTTCTGATTCAATTGTTTTGCCTGATAATAATCGTATAAGTAAAAGCCAATCCAGAAAACAATCGTAAATATGGCCGTAAATATTCCGAATGATATTAAGGGATCAAGGCCTTCATCTAGAGGTACCCATCCAAGTATAACTGCAGAAAGCATCAAGGTTCCCAGTCCACATATCATCTGGATTAAAACTTGTAATGGAAGAGGCAAATCTTCTTTATCATATACTAATCCGCTAATGGAAAATGCCCAACCTATAACTATTGAAGCAAATATGGACTTGCTTAAATATAATCCATCAAAACTGACGCTGTCGTTAGTTAAAATTGAGATAAGCACGATAACCATACATAATACAAAGCATCCGACAAATGCTCCTAATGCTAATTGTTTAATAATTGAAATCAATTTCATCTTCAACACTCCTTTATATATCCAATGATTCCTTAAATATTGGCAGATATTTTCTACTAATTGTATCCTTCAACTCATTTTTCAGCTCTACAAACATCATACCCCTAAATGATGGTGCTACACGATTGATTTTATTAATATTGATAATAGTTGACTTGGATATTCTTACAAATGAGGAATCCAGAATTTCCTCTAATTGATACAGTGGCTTTTTTGATGTAAAGTCATCATTTTTGGTATATACAATTACCTGTTTGTTTTCAACTCTTATCATATAAATATCTGAATAATCCAGAAATGTGATGTCATCTCCATTACTGACGGCAAGCAGTGTAGGTTTATTACTGTATTCATCATCTTCAAGTAATGATATGGCCTCTTTAATGTTGTCCGTGATTTTATCGGTATGAATTTCTGAGTAGGCTTCTTTTATATCTTTTGATAGGAATAATTCAACTTTCATTTTATTTTCCGCCTATTAGTTTTTAATTTTTCCATAATTGGTCATTATGATTATTATCATGCATCTATGTATTATTTTTATATTTTGGTATAGATATTGCTATTGATAAATTTCATAATTATGGATGATATTATTCTAACTGTCTAATAACACAATTAAAGAGTAATCTGAATTGACAAGGTCAATGATAATCAAAAGTTTTCTTTTAATCCTAAACCTTATTAATACAATACTTTCTAATCGTTACTAATACTATGTACACTAGTATATAAAGGGCTGATGCAAGCATTTGCTAAGATGCAATATGTCAATATCAAGTTGCACATATTCCATAGTAAGATGCAAGAATAGAAAAAAATGGGAGTTTATATTATGACATTGTTTTCTACTTTTTTAATATAAAACTCAAATGCCATCAGGGATATGGCCGAACCGATTATAAGACCAAGTATGAATCCAACCAATACTCCATTTACGCCTAAATTCAACACAATACCCAGTATATATGATAATACTACTACAAATACCAATTCTCTTACAACAGTCAATAACAAAGATATGGTACCTTTTCCCATAGCCTGAAATACCATGGCACATATACCACCGATAGGAGTAACCACCAGGAATAATGATACCACTCGCAGTACGTCAATAATCAATGGATATAATTCACTGCTAGTCTGATTGTATGTAAATAATAATGCCAGTTGTGGGGCAAATACAACAAGCAGTACAGTTATGATTGACGCGATTATTAAACTAATCTTAATACCATAATGGCATGTTGTTTTAACCTTCTCATACTCACCAGCACCATATGCTACACCGGCAACGGTAATGGCGGCTGTACCAATAGCAATACACGGCATCATACCCAGCTGAAGAATTGTGAATGTGATATTGAATGCCGCTATGATATTAGTCCCGGACACTATTACAAGCATGGAATTAAGAATTATGTTTACCAAGGATATTATAAATTCCTCTAAACTTGCAGGTATTCCTACAAGCAGTATATCCTTAACATATGACGTATTATACTTGAAGCTTCTGATATTATATGTCAGATAAGTGTTTTTCCGGATAAATAGCCAGTAAACAGCTACGATGGTTGGAATGATTGATGCGATGATTGTAGCTAGGGCAGCACCCCTGATACCAAGATTCAATATATAGATAAAAATTGGATCCAGTATCATATTTAATACTTCAACTGATGCCATGACAAAGGTTGCTTTCTTCATATCTCCTTCTGCTCTAAGCTGACAGGAAAATAACAGGTTAAAAAGGAATGCGAAGCTACCTAAAATAATGGGGATACCATAATCTCTTGCATAGTTCATTACGCTAGCGGCACCCATATATACTATTATGTCATCAAAGAATGGCAGTACAACAAGAGGTATCAATATGGATACTATAGTAACTATCAATAATGAGTGAAGTGCACTGTTTTCTGCGTTATCCTTTTGTTTTGACCCGATAAATCTGGATATTGAAGAGTTTGATCCTGCTCCCAGTCCATTACCGATACCTATGATAATCATGAATAAAGGTGATACAAAACCTATGGCTGCAAGAACATCAGTACCTAATCCTGCAACCCAAATTCTATCAATTATATTGTTAAAACTAATTAATAATAATGCAAAGACCATTGGAATGGCCAGTTTAATCAGGGCTTTCTTAGGATCTCCCCTTAATATTTCAATATTTTCATTATCTTCCAAAAATCACAACCCCAAAAAGTTATAGTATAAGTATATATCACGGTTCTAATTTTTATATTTAATTGGGATAGAAGCATTTCTATTAGTGTTATAATTGTTCTTAATGAAACATGCTATGTTAATGAATAATAATCTCAAAGTGTTTTTGTTGAAAATAATGGGTATGAATATTTAAAATGATAAATAATATATTATTTTAAATTATTTTTTTTGATTTAAAAATCAAGTATATTTTTCAGTGAATTATGGGCATATCATTAAATTTTTATTCAATTATGTATAATTAAATTGAACTTTCGAGCAATTTACCTGTTATATTCTAATTAAATATTAATATTCATTTATATAAATTATAATTATTGAATAAGTGGAGGTTAACTGATGGCAGAAAAAAATATGATTATAGCATTAGTACTTAGTTTTTTCGTAACAGGTCTTGGAAATGTATACAATGGATTAACAATGCGTGGATTAGTTGAATTTGTCATTGCTATTGTTCTTGGATTATTGAATATGTATGTTTCTTCAATATTTGTAATAATTGCCCTACTATGGGCGCTTTACGTATTATATGATACTTATCAATGTACAAACGCTATTAACAATAACAAAACAATACCATTACTCTTAACACAAATAGATTTACAATAAGTCTATTTTCCTTTTTTTTTAATATTTTTTTTAAGGGTTATATCCTAAATGATCCTTCATAGATATGTCCGTCTATCTTTTCATAATCGTCTTTAACATAAAATTCAAAACTGTTTTTATTTGAAACATAGATGTGTGCCAATGCTATTCCGATATCCACTTGATTCCATTTGTCCAGAAATCTTCTTTTAATGATGTTCTGTCTTTTACGGTAGATGTTGTAGGAGTTATCCGTATCATGAGTAAAATACCATGGTTGACTGTTTGTAGCCGATGGGGCAAGTCGTGCCACGTTCAGCTTTTCATCTTTTTTGTCGGATATGTCCTCCAGTTTTTTTCGTTTAAATTCATCAGATTTTCTGCTGATATTTCCGTTGCTTTTTCCAAATGCCATTGTAATGATGAACTCATGATCTTGGGGGTGATGGTTGAGTGTTTTAGGACTGGCCATGCCTAACCAGCAGCTGCCGATATCATGACTTTGAAGATATAGGTCTACCTGCTGGAATATGAATCCAATGTTTTCAAGATAGTTTTGGCTTGTTTCACTATACATAAATATGTAGTGCGGTGATTTCCAGTTCATCATTGTTTTAACTTTGCTTGAATCAACAATATCATAACTCCAGCTGATATCTGGATTTAATTCTTTGGAATTGTTGATGATATCCTTGATAGATTCAATGCATTCTTCACTTAATGTGTTGTTAGTATATTTTCTCACGGATTGTCGTCTATAGATAATATCTTCCAGATTCATAGTTATCACGTTATTTAATGGATTTTTGATGATATTATATATTTTCATCTGCAAATAATATAATATAATATGTCTTTTATGGTTAATCAATATAATTAATAAGAAAATTTTCTAAAAAAAGATAGGGGAGGTTATTGTTTTATGATTCTATCGGGGATTCCATACTCACTATATTTTTGAGCAATCTTGTCAACTGTACCATCGGCATACATCTCATCTAATGTTTGTTGAACTTTGTCTCTAAGTTCTGTATTGTCTTTTTTGAATGCTATGCCATATTTTTCCATTGTTAATGGTTCATTTGATATCTTGTATGAATTGTTATTTTTGGAATTATTGATTTGATAATTTGCAGAACAGATATCAACAATTAATGCATCACATGCACCTGCTTTCAAGTCCATAAATGTGGTGTTATAATTATTGATTTCACTTATCTTTTTAAATGAATCTGCTATGGTTTTATTATCGTTTTCAAGAGCATTCAATATTGATGAACTACCTTGAATTTCAACATTTTTACCTTTCAAATCATCTAGATGAAATATTGGAATCTGATCTTACTATAAATACCTGTTGGTTATTGAAGTATTCTTTGGACCATGTATAATCATTTTCCCTATTGTTTATTGTAAATTCGCTCCATATACAATCAATCATCCCACCATTTAATTCAGTGTCTTTAGTATTCCAATCGACAAATGGCATTGCTATGAATTTCCAATTGTTTCGTTTTGCAACTTCTTTTGCTAATTCTATATCAAAACCAGTATATTCACCGTTGTTATCCTTATAT
>MVJJ01000098.1 GCA_003266145.1 Methanosphaera sp. SHI613 | reverse complement strand
GTATTATAAAATATATGTTTATGGAAGTTTTTTTTTCTTCTTGACTTATATGAGTAATACTTTTTTTTGTTTTAAAATACTTTTGGCCAAGTCTTTATTGGGAGAAGATAATGATAATCTGTTATTTGACAAAATAAAATGGTTATTGTTTAAAAAAATTAAGAAAAATAAATGTTTTTGAGTCACATGAGAGGATGTGTATGGAAGAATATTTTATAATCCTATTTGATAATAATAAATAATAATTATGATATATAGAATTTATAGTATGAACTTAAATTATAAACTTGAAGGTAACGGCAAAACATTGGTTTTTATACATGGATTATCAGATAACCTTAATTACTGGCAGCCTTTGGTAGAACACTTAAAAAATGATTATCAAATATTACGATATGATCTTAGGGGTCATGGATTGTCTGAAGAAGGATATGACGATATAACCATGGATGTCTATTTAGAGGACCTGCTTTATTTACTGGATGAATTGAACTTAAAAATGGTAACTCTTGCAGGTCTTTCCTTAGGGGGAGCCATTGCACTTAATTTTGCAATCAAACATCCGGAGAGGGTCTCTTCAATGCTCTTGATGTCAACTTTTCATAAAGTGGATGGAGAGTCTATTGTTATATTTAAAAAATTAAAGAATTCCTTAGAAAAAGGATTTATAGAGTTTTTTGATGAGATTATTCCAATGGTATTATGTCCAAAGGTAATAGAGGATAATATGGAAGCATTAAATTTAATCAAAGAGGAAGCTTCAAAAACAGCTAATATTACTGCTTACATCTCAGCTATAGATGTCTGTTTAAATCAGGATGTTGAAGATAAATTAAAAGATATAACTATTCCAACTTTAATCTTTGCCGGTAAATATGATGAAATTAGTCCGCTAAAAATACAGGAAGATTTAAACAATAAATTAAACAATTCTGAAATAATCATTTTCGACAACGTTAAACATAATATTCTCATCGGTGAAAATATTGATAAAATAAGTAATATTGTGAAAGAATTTATATAAATCGGGAATGTGGAGGTTAAATCTCGAATTCATACATTTTTTCACGTCTTCAAGGTATTCATGTAATCCTCGAGTAATTCTATCAACTCTTCTGTTGTATTCATTGTGAATATTTTTCTTTTAACTTCTACACTACCCCAATGACCCTTAACATAGTATGCAGCATGTTTTCTCATCTTCAAAAGACATACCTCTGGAGTGGAATGTTTACATAGCAGTTGTGCATGTTTTTTAATGATTTTAATCTTTTCTTTCGGATTAACTCTAGTAGGTTCAATATTATTGTCCAGATAATCCACACACTCTCTGATAAGCCAGGGATTTCCAAGCACTCCTCGCCCAATCATAACCGCGTCACAGCCTGTTTCATCAAGCATTCTTTTAGCATCATAACAGGAGGTTATGTCTCCATTTCCTATTACTGGTATTGATACATTTTCCTTAACCTCTCGTATAATGTTCCAATCTGATTTTCCCATATATCTTTGTTCTTTTGTACGTGGATGAACGGTGATGGCTGATGCACCGGCCTGTTCAACAGTCTGTGCTATTTCAACGGCGTTGATATGATTTTTATCCCATCCGCTCCTTATCTTGACAGTCACTGGTACATCTACATTTTCAACTACACTTTCTACTATTTCACGTGCTTTATCAGGGTTTCGTAGCAATGCACATCCTGATTTACCTTTTTCAGCTACTTTTCTGACAGGACAGCCCATATTTATATCAATGATGTCGGCCGACGTATTGTCTGATATGAATTTGGAAGCTTTTGTAAATGAATCCAACTCCGATCCAAATATCTGTAGACTTACAGGTTTTTCACAATCATTAATCTCCAGCATTTCCCTTGTTTTATCATTGTATTGAAGTATGGATTTATCTGATATCATTTCGGTTTCAACAAGTCCACATCCCATAGATTTTACTATGTATCTGAATGGTAAATCACAGATACCACTCATCGGGGCAAGAACTACCTGATTATCTATTCTTACATTGTCTATATTCCATTTCATATTCTTCACATCATCTTTATAAGGGGGAGTATTGTTTATAATAATATCATGTTATAATTTTTTAGCCAATTCATAACTGTCTGTTAAAAAGTGTTTAGGCATCATGTTAACTGTTCCTGAGCCCCTGGCAATTATTCTACCCATATTCTCATAATTCATGTAGTCAACCATCTTTTCATAGTGCCATATGACGGGATTAACGGTTGAATCATCGGTGTTCCAGCAGGTTGTAATAAGCACGCTTTTTAATCCTTTACTGCTTATTCTCATGGTCTGTGAGTAGAATCTATCGATACATGCCTTAAGTGGTGCAGTCATTGCAAAGTAATATATGGGCGTGGCAAATACAATCAAGTCACTCTTGAGAATGCTTTTTAAAATCTCGTTCATATCATCATCGAAAATACATTCACCATCCATTCCACACCTATTGCAGCCAGTACATGCATGAATATCCAGGTGTGCTGTATCATATCTATGAATTTCATGACCATTTTCACTAGCTCCACGAATAAATTCATTAACAAGTGTATTTGATGTTCCATTTAAATTATAACTTCCTGTTAATATTGTAATTATCATAGTATAATATTTATCCTTTAAAAATAATAAACTATATCCTTTTTTTTTAATTTTTATTATTTAGGGGCGTTTTACTTGATTTAAAGTTGTTAAGTATTTAAGTTTATTTTTATATAATAATAATTATATATTAAAATTCTATGGGATGTATACTTATGCATAAAATGATTAAAAGGGTATTAGCAATAATATTTATAATATTGATGTTTAGTATTGCATTGTTAAGCTACACCTATTTTACGGGTCATCGTACCAGCGTCATAGCCCAAACGGATATTGGTTATGTAACAAAGGAAGTTGATAATCTTTATGAATCAAACAAGACCATGGTTATTATCACGGGTATTCATCCAAGAGAGACGCTTGCAATAGATCCGGAAATAGAATCGGCGAGACTCTTTGCATTGCATAATCAGGTCAACATGATTATTTATAACGTAACTGTAACAAAGGATCCTACTGATTATGCCAAAGGCAGAGCTAATGGTGAAAAGTTGGTGGCTGATTATATAGTACCCGATATAATGAATACTAATGCCAAGGTGGTTATAATAAGCCATTCACATATTCCTACATATGGTGAGGGTTATTATGTTGCTACACCCGAGATGGATGAGGCTTCGGTTACCTTAGCCAATAATATTAAAAATGGTGGCATTGACTTTAATTATTATCCAAGAACAGGTAATGAAGAGTATAAAAGCACCTCTGCAGTACTTGTATCTAAACCGGTAGCACAGGCTGGTTATCCTACACTTGTATATGAGGTTCCCGAGGATGTATTAAGTCAGGAAATTACTCTTAAAACTCATGATTTATTAGCTAAGTGTTATGAGTTGTTGTTTTGAGGCTTTCTCTTCTTTTTATTTTGTAAAGTAAACTATACTATACCTGAAAACATGAAAGCCAAAGATTACATAATAACAGTAACATATACATCAGCAATATATGGTACATTAACCAATAATGCAACACTAACTGTAAACTAAAACAAAAAAAAATTATATTCTTTTTTAAAATAATAATGGAGATGGAAAATGTATAAATTATTTACATTTTCATATTTTTTTTTTTTAATCCAAAAAAAATAACATTTTAGGAAGTGATTCTCTTTATGAAAATAAACACATCTAAAATATTAATATTCACACTAATTCTATTTATTGGATTAACAATAGTATCAGCAACAGACACAAGCAATACAAATACACAAGATGACATTAATCAAGATACAATAAAGGAAAACATAAAAAATCAGGAAATAACCAAACAACAAACAACAAATACCTCAAACAATACTAAAATCATAGAAAAAACAAACAATAACTCTTTAAAAAAAGAACCCAAAACAATCATACTAAACAACACCAACTTCGACGAATATGTAACAAATAGAACTTTTAATGATGAAGTTAATGCTGG
>MVJJ01000130.1 GCA_003266145.1 Methanosphaera sp. SHI613 | reverse complement strand
AATAATACTTTTATAAGGTTATTTTTTAATAGAAGCATGTTATCACGAAAATATTAATTTTTGATAATTATTAAAAATTATATAATCAATGATTAAATTTTAAATAATATTATTAATAAAAATATTAATATAGTTAAAATATTATGTGTAAAATAACAATTAATAATTATGATATGGAAGTAGAATGTGCAGATACATTCAAAAAACGATTATTTGGACTTATGGGAAAGAAAAAATTCAATGGATTACTGTTCAAACAAAAATATTCAAATAGATTTTTCTCATCAATACATACCTCTTTCATGCTGGTACCCATTGACTTGATATACATAGATAAGAATATGAGAATAAGTCAAACAACAACATTAAATCCATGGAATATATTCATACCAAAAGATGATAATACAAAATATATCCTTGAATTACCCGAAAATAGTATTATTAGAAAAAACATAAAGATTAATACTAAAGTCAAGTTGGTGAAAGTTAATGGATTACGAAGAAATACCCCCTGATACTCCTCCCTATGCTAGGAAAAAAATACAAACCGCTATGAACTATACACGAAACAAGCTAAAGAAAGGAAAGTTCAACATGGATGAGTTTGAAGTTGTAAGTGTGGAAATCGAATCAGATAAGATTGGCAGCGAATTTGATAACTATACCATTATACAGCTAACTGACATTCATCTTGGACAGTGGATAACCAAAGAAAAGCTTATGGGAATTGTAGAGTTAATTAATAAAGAAAATGCTGATTTAATAGTATTGACTGGAGATTATGTATCCTACCAAGTGGATGATTGTCTTGATGAACTTGAAGAATCTTTAAGATGCCTTAAAACAAAGGATGCTATATTATCAGTACTTGGAAATCATGACCATTGGATAAATCCCGTTAAAGTTAAGCATTCACTTGAAAGATGTAACATTATAAACCTAGAAAATGAAGTGTTTACAATATATAAAGGTGATTCAAAACTTCAAATAGCAGGCGTTGATAGTATAACCTATGATAAAGATGATATAAGTCAAGTAATAGAAAGGATAGATAAAGATTCACCGGCAATAATGCTTGCACATGAACCTGACTTTGCAGATATAACAAGCAAATATGATCCATTCATATTGCAGTTATCAGGCCATAGCCATGGCGGTCAAATGAACATACCAAAACTTGGAACACCTATTAGGGGAAAGAACTTTCTTAAGTATCCATCAGGAAAATATAATGTTAATAATATGATACAATATACTAGCCGTGGAGTTGGAACGAATGGATTCTGGCTTAGAATAAACTGTCCACCAGAAATTACTAAAATAATACTCAAGAAGGTGTAGGAATATGAGGATATTATGGACTATTACAGGAGCAGGACACCTTCTAAGAGAAAGCATAGAGGTACTTGACAGATTATCATACAATCATGAAATAACAATAGCCTATTCCAATGCGGCAAAAGAGGTAATACAGTTATATGGATTAAACGAGAATATAAAAGAAATTATAGGAAGAAACAAAAACAATCAGATTGTAACCGAAGAAGAACAGAAGTATAGCTATCCATTCTCAGGCAAAATAACACACAATAAATATGACCTTGTGATATTATCACCTGCAACTGCCAATACCACTGCCAAGATAGTTAATGCTATAGCAGATACATTGGTTACAAATATCATAGCACAATCAGGAAAAGGACAGATTCCCTGTATTGTTGTCCCTGTAGATCAAAAGGAGGGACTTATCACTACAATTCTTCCACCATATATTGATAGAAAAAAATGTACATTATGCAATGATTGTGTTAGTGTATGTATGTTTGATGCAATAACTCCACCAAAAATAGATATGAAAAGTTGTACATACTGCGGCAAATGTGAAGGTATCTGCAAGTACAATGCCATAAGAATAGGAGAAGAAATAGAATTATATATAAGAAAGATAGATGCAGATAATGCTAAAAAATTAGAGGAGATTGAGAATATAAAAACTACAAGTCATCCATATAATATTAGTGTGGAAATACAGAAAATGATAAAAAAGGAATCATAATATATTCCTTTTAAAGAATTTATGAACATTTTCTGCTCCCACTATTTCTTCATCCAAATTCCAGGTATTAGGATATACTATAAATGGCTTTTGTTGTGTTCCACCAACACCACCATGACTTCCAATTAACTCTTCAAATGCATATACCTCATCATTTTCCATATCATACGTACTGTTTACAAGTATATCCGGCACATATTTAAATGAATCTGTACGTCTTAGATGATCTGTTATGTTTTTACCATATTTTTCAAGGAAGTTTTCACCTTCAAAGTAATCCTCATCCATATAATATATATTGTCATCTGATAATACTATTGTACCATAAATGAATGACTTGAGCATTATAAATCCTATTCCTGGATGATTTTTTAATGTGTTAATCAGATTTGGAAATGCATCCTCTATCTGTTCATATGTCATTCTGCCCGACCAATTGGTAAAGTAGATTAATCCAAGATTACCTGATGCCAATACTATTGAATGAATATCCTCATCACTTTTTACTTCATCATCCAAGTCAAAATACAATTCATAATCTTCATTGATGGTCTTTAACCTGTCAATGATTGGTTCACTGCTGTTTAAGAAATGAATTTTATTCCTTAGTTTTTCAAGTGTTTTCATATCACCCTCTTGATTTGAAAGTGTTGTTGTAGTGTTATCCTGATTATCATCTAAGATGTTATGACTTCGAATTTCATTTTTTATTTGTTCTCTTATATGTCTTCGTTTTTCGTCAAGCTTTTGCTTATTTAACTCAGCATAGGGTTTTATATGAAATGCTTCTCTGAAGTGGTCATCATTGGAATGAAGTATGCTGTGAACGTTAACATTTCGTGGTAGGTTCTCTTCTACCAGTTCATTTAATGATTTCTTATATTTTTGCTTAAAAGTTGGACCATTAGACTGTCCATGATCAGATAATACTATTATTTTATATTCACGCCTTGAATCCTTGACGGCATTCTGTATTATTTCAAATTGTCTATCTATCTGTCTTAATGAATATAATGAATCAAAATCCCTTATTCCAGAGTGATGTGCTATTTCATCATATCCCATATATGTTGCATATATCAC
>MVJJ01000178.1 GCA_003266145.1 Methanosphaera sp. SHI613 | reverse complement strand
AAAAAAAAGAGTTTGAAGAAAATACCTAAATGGTATATGCTTCATCATCAATTATGGAAAAGTTATTTTCTTCAAGAATACTTAATGCCAATTCATTATTATCTGTTCTAAGTACAACCAATGCCTTTGATGTTTTCTTTTCAACGAATGCATAGATATATTCGACGTTTATGTTTTCATCATTAAGTAAACCAAGAGCTTTTTCCAATCCACCAGGCTGGTCATCCACCTCAATGGCAAGTACCTGTGCAAAGCTAACTGCGAACTGTTCAGCCTCCAATGCCTGCTTTGCCTTATCAGGATCTGATACTATCATCCTTAATATTCCAAATTCGGATGTGTCTGCAATGGATAATGCCCTGATATCTATATTCTCATTTTTTAGGATATTTAATGATTTCCATAATCTGCCTTGTTTATTTTCTAAAAAGATTGATACTTGTTTTAAAGTCATATAAACCACCTTTTAATCAAAATTACGTTTATCAATTACTCTTACTGCTTTTCCTTCACTTCTAGGTATTGAGTATGGTTCTGCCAGAGTTACCTTTACGCCTATACCAATTGCTTCCCTTACCTTCTTGGCGATAACAGACTTGAATGCCTCCAGGTTAGGTATTGAATCCTGGAAGTTGCTTTGATCTATTTCCACCTGAACTTCTATAAGGTCCATCGTTCCTGGACGTGAAACAACAATCTGATATGCAGGTGATAATTCATCCATCTTCATGAGAACTTCTTCAATCTGTTTAGGGAATACGATTACTCCTTTTACCTTAAGCATGTCATCGCTTCTTCCTTTGATTCTGCTCATACGAACGTTTGTCCTTCCACATTCACATTTATCATAGCATAGTGAGGTCAGATCTTTTGTTCTGTAACGTATTACAGGCATACCTGTTTTTGTAAGTGATGTGAATACAATTTCTCCTTCACTTCCTTCCGGCAGTACCTCCAATGTATCAGGATCTATAATTTCAGGATAGAAATGGTCTTCAGCTATGTGCATTCCATCCTTGATGTGACATTCCGTTGCCACACCAGGACCTATTACCTCGGTCAGTCCATAGATGTTCTGTGCTGATATGCCGAATTTACTTTCTAGCTTTTGTCTGATTTCTTCGGTCCACATTTCAGCACCATATAATCCTCCACGTAATGGTATGCTTTTTGGGTCTATTCCTTCCTTTTCAAAGGACTCTGCCAAGTATAATGCATATGATGGTGTGCAGCATAGGAAATCTGCTGGAAAATCCTTTAGGAAATTCATCTGTTTTTGAGTGTTACCTGATGACATTGGAACTGCAAGTGCACCGATTTTCTGTGCCCCGTATTGTGCTCCATGTCCACCTGTGAAGAGTCCGAATCCATATGCAACGTTTACTATATCGTTCTTATGAACACCGACACTTGCCAGTCCACGAGCGGTACATTCAGACCATATGTCCAAATCGTTTTGTGTATAAGCCGCTACTGTAGGTATACCTGTTGTTCCACTTGTTGAATGCACTTCAACCCAATCCTCTTTGGGTGCTGCCTGCAAGTCAAATGGGTATGTGTTTCTCAAGTCATCCTTTGTTATAAATGGTAACTTCTGAATGTCATCCAGAGTTTTAATGTCCTCCGGTTTTACGCCGGCTTCATCATATAATTTCTTGTAGAAGTCAACGTTGTCATATGCATATTTGACAACTTTTTTCAATCGTTCCAATTGCAGTTTCTTTAATTCTTGACGATCCATACATTCTCTTTCTGGATTGAAAATGTAGACATCATCTAGTTTGAATTTATTCATATTATTCGCCTATTGTTATTAGTTCTATATTATTGATTATTTTATTGTCGATATCATCCTGCGACAGTTCAATTATGCATGCATGTCCTGTTGCTGCATCACCTGGATTAATGATTATGGTGTCGCCTATCTTATCTTGTCCTATTGATTCATGAACATGACCACAGATATTTAATGTTGGCTGACATTCCTCTATTATTTTTCTTACTGCACAGCTTCCAACATGAGCCCCTGATTCAATCTTATCAGCGTTTGTATCCAATGGAGGTGCATGGGTAACCAATATTGAAAAGTCATCTGATTTTAGCTGGTCAGAGTACTTGTTTAAATTTTCATATAGTTGCTCATCAGTGTACTCGTTAGGAGTGTCAAATGGTGTAGGATTAGAACCTCCAAATCCCACTAATTTGATGTTGCCAATACTTGAAACGTTGTCATGTATACTTGTTATATCAGATTGTTCTAATAATTCTGGTGCATTTTTCGGGTCGCAGTTACCGTGTAATGCATGTACATTAGCATATTGTGAAAATTTATTTAATGTATCTATAAATAATTCTTCTGGACCGAATTCCGTTACGTCACCTGTTATTATTATTTCATCTACTGGATTTTCATCTAGATAAGAGTAGATTTTATCCGGGTTACTATGAATATCTGTAATTACTAAAAATTTCATTATCAATAACTCCCATTATTAAAGTATAATTATACATATCTTTTTTAATATTAATAAGAATTGTTATTTTTCTAAAAAATATAGAAAAAAATAAAAAATATAAAAAATTATTATTAAAAATAATTTGAAAAATGAAAATAATTCAAAAATAAAAAGTGAAAAAAGAAAGTTAATCTAATTTATGCATTAACCTGTTCTTGGAAAAATGAAGCCATTTCCTTAAGTGCATTGGTTATGTTAGGCTTTTCACCGAATATGAATACTGAAGTATCATTATCGTCAAATTCGATTATGACATTTTCATATTCACATACCTCATAGAAACGTTCCACCTGTATTTCTTCCTTGAAATTGAATCTTACAAAGTCAAAGTTGGCAGGCATTCCTGGAATGAATTTTGATTGTATCTTGTGATCTTTATATACTTCTTTGGCTTGACTTGCATCCACTAATTTTTGTGTCCACTCATCGACAAATTCAGGGCCTTCATCCTCTGCCATAATCATCAATTTCTGTTCTACATCATTTAACAGTGCATCGATTTTAGGCAATTCCTTCATTCTTTCAGGAGCTGTAGGATCATCATTATAATAATTTGTCAAGGCTCTGGAATGTTGTAAATTTTGAA
Source organism: Methanosphaera sp. SHI613 (assembly GCA_003266145.1). Lineage (GTDB taxonomy): Archaea > Methanobacteriota > Methanobacteria > Methanobacteriales > Methanobacteriaceae > Methanosphaera. The sequence continues at coordinate 4,687 of MVJJ01000178.1, read as the reverse complement.
TTACATCATGAGGTATTTCATGATTGTGAAATAATTCCCTTAATAAATGATCTAAAACCAACCATCGTTGATCCAAAGGATTTACTTCATCCTTATTCTGCATTTATATGACCTTCTAATATTTTTCTAGTGTTGAAGTTGTATATTTTACCGTCTAATGATTCTTCTATTTCCTTATCGATTTCATCCATTGAAGAGTAACTGTCCAGGAATAAGATATGATAGGATGTTGTGTTTTTAATTCTTAATACTGCTATTTTGTCCTTATCAGTTAATTCCTTATTTTCAATGTTTACTCTGAAGTCTAAAAATTGTTGGTAATCTTCAGGCAAATCCTTTTTTGTAAATACTCCTATTAACTCTACTATAAACTTTTCCATTTGAAACACTCCTTTATGATATGTAATGATAATAATTTTTTTATGTATATCAATCAATTTCTGTTATACATATTTTAAACTTTGAATTTAATAAAAGTATTGATTTTTTGTGAAAATGATTTATGGAAATAAAAAGAAATTTGCACGACGTGAAAGAAAATTTAAATGATTATGATAAAAAAGGTGATTAAACTTAAAATTAAAAGGTGGTTAAAAGAAGAATATGAAGAATCATATTCTTATAAAAAGCTTAGAACTTATTCTGCAGCTTCTTCTTTAGGTGTGTTCATTTTTTCAATTAACTCGGTAGGGTCAACGACTTGTTTGTCTAAAGTTAATTCTTCAGGACTTAATCCCATAGCTAATCCGTATAATTGAGCTAAGTGTAATACAGGTATAGCGTAGTCTGTACCGTATTGTTCGTTAACTTCTTTTTGACCTACATCAAATTGCATGTGACAGAATGGACATACGTCCACAATAGCGTCTACACCAGCAGCGGTCATGTTGTCGAGTTTTTCTTTGGTGAAACTTGTGGTTACAGCTTTATCTCTTGCTCTTAAACCTCCACCTGCTCCACAACACATCATTTTATCTGTGTAGTCTACACTTTTAGCTCCTGTAAGTTCTACAAGTTCATCTAAAATTTTAGGTCTTTTTGGGTTGTCTATTTGTAATTCATCACTAGGTTTTAAGAAGTGACATCCGTAGTGTACAGCAATGTTTAAGTTTAAGTCTTTTTCTAATACTTCAGAAATTTTTTCTAAACCTACTTCGTTGTATAATACTTCAGCGAAGTGTCTTACATTACTTGAACCTTTAAATTCACGGTTTACTTCAGATAATGATCCGTTTACTTTGGATTTGAATTCATCATCTTCTTTTAATAAAAGGTTTGCTTCATGGAGTGAACCAAAACATCCGTTACATTCGGTTAATATATCTGCACCCATATCTTCAGCAATGGTTATGTTTCTTGCTGCAATGGTTGCCCAGGTTTCTTTATCGAAAGATCCGAATACACCTGGTGCAGGACAACAGGAAGCTCCTTCCATTTCTGCTAATTCAACGCCTAATTTATCCATGAGTACTCTTGTAGATTTTTCTACTCCTGGGTATCTGTTATTCATTATACATCCTAAGAAATAAGCATATGCCATATTATATCCTCCCTAATAAAATATTTATTCTTTAAGGTCACCACTAGCCCAGTCGTAACCGATAAGTTCATCAAATCCAGTTGCTTTAATTAAAGTTTGTACTTCTTCTAATGCTTCTGGGTGACTGTGTGTTGTTGCTGGTACTTCATCAAGACCAATTTCTTTTCTTAATGCTTTTACACTATCGTTAATAGGTACTGCGTGACCTGTTTTTGCAACGTATACACCGGTCATTTTGTGTGCTTTTGCCATGTAACCTTCTTTAGCTGCAACATTTCTTATAGCTTTTACGATTTCAACAATTTTTATGTCACGAGGACATCTTTCTTGACATTCATAACAAGTTGTACACATCCATATTGCATCATCAGTAATTAGGTCTTCTTTTAAGCCCATTAATGCTTTTCTGACTAATCTTCTGATCATGTAAGGAGTTCTTCTTCCTGAAGGACATGCTCCTGAACATGTACCACATTGATAACATACTGCTAAACTTTCAGATCCGTTAGCCATTATAACGTCTTTAAAAGTTGGATCTACATTTTCTTCTGTAATTAAATAATCACTTTCATTTAATAATGTCATTTTTTCACTCCATTGATAAAAATACACAATATAAATTAAAACTTTATAATTGTTAAAAAACCTATAATTTCGTTATTCCTAGGAATAACACATAAGATGATTGATGTTGACACATCAATTTTTGTTAAACTTTTAAACTAATTAACTTGTAGAAATTTAAAGTAATACCGTAATAAATTTCTATTAATAGTTCTTTTGAAATTAGTATATAAAGGTATCAAAAAAATAAGCTTGTGTAATCAAAAAGGTAACACAAGATTATAGTCAAATATAAGAAAAATAAAAACAAGAAATAATAACAACAGATAGTTGGAGAAAAATCAATGATTAAAATAAAATCCCATGACGGACCGGCAAGGCTCGGTCAACTAGACGACACTATAACACCAACAGTTATAGATTACAAAAGTGTCGAAAAGGTAAGAAATATCAAAACACCATTCAAGATACAGGAAGAGATAGCAGAAGAATACACAGAAGAAAGCATATCACTTGCAACACAAGAAGAGGATAAAAGCAAATATGCCGTAATCCAGGGAGCCCAATATACAAATCTCAGAGTAGAATGTGCAAAACAACTCGAAAAGGAGGGCTTCACAAAATTAATCTTCGCCAACCCAGATGAACTACTGAGAAATCCAAAAGATCTACTTGACATAATAATCACATGCAGACAAAATTTAAATACAACCACAGCATTATACTTCCCATTTGCACCAACACAACTACTGGCTATATTAACCTACATAGGAATTGACATATTCGACAATAGCCGAGCTATATATGAATCAAGAAATAACAATCTGATGACAACCACGAATATATATCCACAGGAAAAATACAACATAGTAGATGACATCTACAAAGAAAACATCAATCAACTAAACTTTGCAATAAAAGAGATACAGGAAAACATAAAAAACAAGACACTTAGAAACCTCACCGAACAAAAGGCAACTACAAGTCCAGAAGCCATGACACTACACAGACTACTTGATAAAAACTACGGCGAATACCTGTTGAAATACACTCAGTTATACTAAAAAAAATAACTAAACCCCCACCTTTTTTTAAAAAAAATAGAAGTCAGTAGTAAAATTACATAATTAAAATAAGAATTCTATCTAAAAATAAAAATGAAAAAAATTAAAAATATAAACATTTATAATTCGGTGTCCTCAGCAGCCGCTATAATACGATTATAGGTACGACGTGCATCAGCACCATTATACCCAACATACAAATGACACTGAGTATTATCATGTTTAGTACATATCACTTCATAAAAAGATGTTCTACTATCACGAATAAATTGAATATCCTTATACATTTCATGTTTTATGTGTGTACCCTTAATAAAATCTATATAATCTTTATCTACATAATTCAATTTTAACACTTCACAAATTATTTATGATAAAATATAATGTATTACCTCACTATTTATTAAAGTATATATAATAATATAATACAGCTTATTTATATATTTTTATAAAAACTGTTCAAGTAATTCTTCAGGAATATCTGCTAATGTAATTAATGCTTCAGCCTCGACAAAATGCAAATTACCAGGTACAATCATACAATGAAGTGGACTGCCAAAGTCATAATCAATGATGTCACAAACACGGCCCCCCTTGACAATAGGCTTGTCACTACCTGCCTGAGCAATACCAATAACAATAGTATCATCATCAAATATTCCTTCCTGTCTGTCTGATTCAACCTTCGAAAGATAACTAACGGCCTCATTTACCGTCATGTACCTATCCCTATGAGCCTGAATATCCAACAGTACCAATGTATGAAGACCCATCTCCAGGTTGGATTTAATCGCATCATATGGAGAATGTGGGAAAAAGTTCTCATCAGGAAACGGAACGGTAGTAGTCTTACCGAACTTATATGCCTGAAGTCCACTTAAACCTGGAGCGGCAGAAAAGATACTGCTTCCATGAATAATACGAGTTTCAATACCCTTATTCTTAGCCTCAACATATAATTCAGTATGAGTAGTTGCCATCAACGGATCACCTGCAGCAACAAACGCTACATCCTTGGTCATAGCCTCCTCCAGGACAATATTCTTATCCTCAACATCTTCACGTTTTAGCCTGATAAAAGGAACATCAATCTTTTCAATCAAATTGTCAATGTTACCACCCATCAATTTGGCAGTATAAAATTCAGCATAGATTACATCCACATTACTTAAAGCCTTGAAACCCTTATAGGAGATATCATCTTCACTAAAAAGTCCAAGTCCAACAAAATATAACAAAAAGTATCACCTCTATATGAAATTTTGAACTATGATAAAATATATGAAAATAATAATAAAAAAAAGTATTGTTAAAGATAGTTGAATAAAATCAAGTAAAAATAATAGAAGTTGATAATAAATATCAACCTCACAAATAAAATAAGAATCACGAATCTACTACAAAAAAAAGTCAAAAACTACATAATAAACTCTAAATTACAACTTGCCACAAAAAAAGCACAAAAATAAAACTTGGTACAGAATATATAAAAGGCCGGCAACTTTCCGAAATTCCCATA
>MVJJ01000058.1 GCA_003266145.1 Methanosphaera sp. SHI613 | reverse complement strand
GTATTACTAGTTCATGAATAGTTATTCATTATTTTAAAGTTTATTATAATAAATTTTTTGGAGTTTTAATTATGAATCAAAAGAAATTAATTCTTGGAATAATCGGAATAATCGTTGTAATAGCTCTAGCATTAGTAGCCTTTACGTTTATATTCCCTGATGAAGAAACGGTCTATAATGAAAAAATGGCACAGGTATCCATTGATATGGAGACAATCGAAAATCAATCCAAAGTATTGAATTTCAATGATACTGCCGAGCCAACGGTTGAACAATGTGATCAGGTAATATCATTATCAAACAATATGTCTGAAATGATTAATAATGATACTGAAATACTATTGGATTTAAATCAGTCTGTTGAAAATCAAACCCGTAAGGAGTATATTGGTGCAATTCTTGAATATTTCAATCAAACCCAATCCAGTGTTGATGACGTTAAAAAGATAGCCACCACATTTAAGGATTACAAGGCCGGAACAATCGGTCAATCAGAGGCAATGAATACAATGGGTCAAGTACTACCTAAACTAGACAAAAAAGATGCAGATATGAATCAAACCCTTGCCAAGATAACAAAAATGGAAAATGATTACCCATTCCTCTTAAGTTACACAAATAACGGAACTTCACTGGGAGAACGTTACACAAATAACACAACAGCCGTATAAGTGGGATTCTAATGAATAAAAAGTCAATAATATTCCTTATTGCACTTTTGGTAATTATCAGCCTGATAGTCTTGATTCTGGGTGGCCACAGTTATAATGAAAACAGCGCTACTATAACAACCTATGAGTCAAGTTTAACATTCAAATATAACAATGACTACTCCTCAGCATTCTACATTGATTTAACCAAGGGTGGATCTGACTCAGCATATTATGATAATAAGACATTAAACGGTACGATTACACTTGATCTTAGTAAAGTTTCATGGGATGAAAACTATGTGCCTGTAAATGAATCCGCAACCAGCAGTGTTGATTATGCAAAGGAAAACTTCATAAATGATATAAGTACAGATTTGAATACACTCAAAAAAGAGGTTAACATTACATATTATGATGAAAACAAGACACCTGTTGAAGTGGTGGATTATAGTGTTGATCAGGATGCCATTCATAATAATATGACATGGGAGTCAAATAAATTAAAAATTGATTTGTTCAAGGATTATCAGAAGGATACTGTTACCGAAATTAATGATGGAAGTACCATAAAAGGTCCGCTAATAGCCGGTAATGCAACCAAAACCAACACAGTAAAAAGTGCAAAAATAGAAATCACGTTATATAATGATGATTACTGCTATCATATTAACGTTGATGTTCCAAATGATAAACTTAAAGTAGAACACTTTTAATTGATAATATATGGGGTAAGATAACTCCTCATATGATTTTTTTTCATATTTAATGTGAATGACTGATTTTAGGGGGATTGGTGTCTAATATTTTCTCTTGGATATAGCCTTTAATCTTTTTTTCTCAAGTTTCTTGTAGCTATCTGATTTATATCTGTTTTTCTGTCTTTCAGTACTTCCCAATGGCATCACAGTTACAAGATCTATTCTGTTGTCCTTACATGCAAATATTACCTTAATCTCCTTGTAGTCCTTATTGTTGGGGGCCTTGAAGAATACTTCATATTTTCCATTACCGTCAGCTTCATAGCGTAGTGGCTCTTCATAAAAAACAGTATCCACTATGAAGCTTCGGGATATCCTGTTTTCATTTAACCTTTTTACAAAATGTGTATTGTCAAAGCACCATTCTATGTCATGGGTATCTCCTATGAGAAATCTATCGAATACGTCCATAAATATCATCTCATTTTTTCTTGTTTAATTATCCACAAATTTCTTTAATCATTTATCTTCTTTAGAACGTCAACCATTCTACGTGCCAGGTTTTCACAGGTAGTGTCTGCTATATCATCAGTGCTTGTACTTCCCACACCCGTTGCACCATAGTGTGCCGTTGGCCTGTCATCACCTACAACAATTGCTCCTTGAATTAAAAAGAAGTCATGAATTGATGCAATAGTACTTTCCTGTCCTCCATTTCGAAATCCACCAGTACTAACGGCACCACATACCTTGTACTTAAATGCGTGAACGTTACGAAGTGGTCTTAAACGGTCAATGAATGTCTTGGCTAAACCCGTCATGTCACCAAAGTATACTGGACTTGACATTATAACTCCATCGGCTTGTCTAACCTTCTTTGTTAACATCTGCATGTCATCCTCAATTACACATCTGTTTGTCTTCTTACAGCCGTCACATCCGATACAGAAGTTAATGTCCTTATCATGTAATGTGATAAGTTCCACTTCAATATCCTCTTTAGCTATATGTTCCAGACACTTTTTAACCATGTACTCAGTATTTCCATTTTTTCTGGGACTTCCCACAATTCCAACTACTTTTAACATAATATCTCCCCTTAATAATTTCAAACTAATTACATAATATAATCGCTCATTATCTCTTGAAAAGTATTTTTTTTAATCATTACATTTTTTCTATGATGCAGATTCATATGTCTATTTTCTAATATCATCTTAATTGATATAAATATTTAACAATAATGATATTTAGATATTTAATTATAATTGTTTAAAATTCAAAATAAGGAAAACCTTTATCAAACAATAAATAAACGATAATTGTCAAAATAATTGAATGAGGATGTAAGATAATGAAGATATGTATGGTGGCAGAATTCTGTGTACCCTACTATAACGGTGGTGGAGAACACAGATACTATGATATGGCTAAAAGATTGGTGGAGCTGGGTCATGAAGTGGACCTGCTGACGATGAAGATAGCGGGCAATCTGGAATATGAACAATTAGATGGAATAAACGTCCATCACATAGGGCCTGTTATAGAAAATATACCCTTCAGAAGCGGTGGAGCATTTATCAAATACTTCTTCAGCGTATCCAAATGGCTATTAACCCATGAATATGATCTGATAGATGCACAAGCATATTCACCACTTTTATCATCATCAATAATGGCTAAAATTAAAAGAACACCCATAATTGGAGTAGTATATGATACAAGTACTACCAATAACGATCAATGGCTCCAATCAAAAAACACGGCCAGCCTAATGGAAAAGGTACTTCTCAAACTGCCATACGATAAGATATTAACGATAAGCCCTGCAACACAAAAATCCCTTGTAAATGACTTCAACGTATCAGAGGACAATATAGAACTGCTCTATTGTGGGGTGGATATCAAGAAATTCGACAATGTATCCGTTGACTCCTATGACGACAATAGGATAATATTCGTTGCAAGACTGGCAACACATAAGCATGCAGACGATCTGATAGAAGTAGTCAGCCAAATAAAAAAATCCAATCCACTTGTAAACTGTGTCATTGTAGGCCGTGGAAAGGAAAAGGAAAACCTTGTTAGGATGGTTGATGAATATGGCCTGAATGATTCTGTCACATTCAAGCAGGACTTAACCGATGAGGAATTAATCCGTGAAATAAAGGAGTCTGCAATGCTTGTACTTCCATCAACACGGGAAGGCTTCGGACTGGTACTTGCCGAGGCAAACTGCTGCAATAAGCCGGTCATATCATACGCTTCCGGTGGAACAGTAAATGTAATCGATGATGGATACAGTGGATATCTAGTCAAGCCACGTGATAAAGAAGCTCTAAGAGAAAAAATCGAGTTGCTGTTAAATGATAAACAGCTTCAAAAACAGATAGGACAAAACGGTAGAAAACGTGTAGAAGAATACTTTGACTGGGATAAGATAGTGGATGAATATGTCCAACTGGCACAGTCCATGATAAAAAAATAAGAGATTATAATTATCATTTATAACAAATATAATATCAAATAGTAAATCATAATGAAACATTAAATTCAATAACACCACTTTGGAGGATTAAAATAACATGTCGCTAAAAAACAAGAACATACTAATAACAGGAATCAGCGGATTTGTAGGAGCGTATCTAGCAGAAAGACTAATAGATGAAGGATCAAATGTATATGGATTAGTACGCAGACGATCAGATGGTTCAATACCAAAAAACATTAAAAATCATAATCTTGATGGAAAATTCACACCATTGACTGGGGATTTAACAGATTACACTGCAGTAAGCAAGGCAATAAGAGAATCCCAACCAGATTACATATTTCACCTGGCAGCCCAGTCATTCGTACCACAATCATTTGATAACCCGACAGATACAGAGGACAACAATTCAAAGGGAACCAATAATCTACTTGAAGCAATGAGAATCGAGGATACTGATGCTCGTATGGTATTTGCAGGTTCAAGTGAAGAATATGGTCTGGTATTCTCATCAAAACAGCAATATGATGCAATAATCAAACAATACGGTTCAATATTTCCGGATATAGTTGATGGAAAAATAGATGAACTTCCTATATCTGAGACAAACCCATTAAGGCCAATGAGTCCATATGCTGTAAGTAAGGTATACGGAGATTACCTCTCCCGTAACTACTATCACTCATATGATGTTGATACTGTAGTAAGCCGTGCATTCAACCATGAAGGGGCAGGACGTGGAAACATGTTCGTCACAAGCGTGGTTACAAATCAGGTAATGCAGCTTAAGATGGGACTAACCGACAAGATAGTAATAGGTAACGTAAATGCATTCCGTGACTGGACACACGTAAACGATATCGTCGAAGGATACATTACACTAGCACAGAAGGCAAAAAGTGGAAACGTTTACAACCAGGGATCAATGAGAACCAATTCCATCATAACCTACATCCTCTTAAGCCTTAAACAGGCAGGATACAATGTCGAATCAATTGAAACATTCAACGGCGATAAACAAGTTAAAGATCCTACCCAGATAAACACTGATAAGTATTATGGTGTATCATTCGAGAAAACAATGGTTGATTCACTTTTATTGGATGATGAACTTGAATATACCATCAAGGATAAGGGAATAAATGTAAAGACAGACAAGGGTACTGTAAAGGTGGAGTTCAATCCTGATAGATTCAGGCCTGCAGAAGTGCCTATACTCTTCTCAAACACGGAGAAAATCCAGAAGTTGGGAGTAGAAGTTAAACACACGGTTAATGATATTATAGATGACCAGTTGGATTACTACTCCAATGTTGAAAATCAGTAGGTGACCGGTTATGGGAAAATTCACATTCAACAAGACCTCCATAGAAGGAGTATACATAATAGAACCAACAGTATTTGGCGATGAACGCGGATACTTCATGGAAACCTATCAAAAAGAGGAATTTGCAGCTAATGGTATAGATGCCGAATTTGTACAGGACAATCAATCCAAATCCAAAAAGGGAGTATTAAGGGGACTTCACTTCCAATACACCCAGCCACAGGGAAAACTGGTACGTGTCATCAGTGGAGAAGTATTTGATGTTGCAGTTGATTTACGAAAGGATTCTCCGACATATGCAAAGTGGGAAGGTGTAATACTATCTGATGAAAACAAGAAACAATTCTACATACCACCTGGATTTGCACACGGCTTTGTAGTACTATCGGATACCGCCGAGTTTACATATAAATGTACTGATTACTATAAGGCAGATGATGAAGGTGGAATCAAATGGGATGATGAGGAGATTGCCATCGACTGGCCAATAGATGACCTTGATGAAATAATATTATCTGATAAGGATAAGAAGTGGCTTGCTTTAAGCAAAACCGAAACTGATTTCTAATTCTTTTTTCTTTTTCTAATTATTTTTCCAAAAAAAGTATGTTGTGGGTTTTATAATAAGTCTATTTTATCCCACATTATTTCATTATTGTCATCCAGGTATTTTTCATCACAATGGACCTTCTCTATTTTTCCGACAAAGAATTCATGTGTCCCGTTTTCGGGCTGGAATGAATCAATTACCTTGCATTCAAAGTTTACAGGACAATCGCAAAGAATTGGCACGTCAACAATATCCGCATCAATGGTATTCATATCCTTTAATTTATCCTCATCACGTCTTGATACAGTTCCGAGGTATTGGAATTGCTCTTTGAAGTCTTTTGCAGGTATGTTAACTACATATTCCCCGCTTTCTTTTATCATTTCATATGAGTATCTTGAAGGTACGATTCCCACCATGAGCATCGGAGGGTCAAGACTTGCATTTGATGCAAATGCCACTACAAGGGCATTGTCCTCTCCGTTATATCTTGAGGATACTATGGCATTTGGTTTCGGTTCCATCTTTGATTCTTTAATCGCTTCCTTTTTCATGTATTTCACCTAATCTAGTTTTTATTGATTTTATTTATATTAGTAACCAATAATAAATTTTTAGGCTTACTTAAACATTTACTATAATATTGATGTGTGATATAATTATACTATAGTGATTCTTATGATAATTAATGTGGGCGGAAGAACGGATATAGTCAACTATTACACGCCATGGCTATTAAACAGGCTTGAAGAGAAGTATGCATATTCAAGAAATCCATTTGACAGAAAAAACGTTTACAAGTTAAGTCTAAAACCAGAAGATGTTGACTGCCTGCTTTTCTGCTCAAAAAATTATCAGCCAATACTAAAACATATCAGCAGCATAAATGAAAGATATAATATCCTATGTAATTATACGATTACATGCTATGATAAAGATGTAGAACCGAATGTTCCAACGATAGACTCCTCCATCAAAACATTGGAAAAATTATCAAATACTATCGGTAGAAATAAGATTCTATGGAGATACGATCCCATACTTCTTACGGAAAAATACACTGTTGAAAGACACATGGAAACATTCGAATATCTTGCCGAAAGAATTTCCCCATTAGTTTACAGATGTATCTTCAGCTTTGTTGACATGTATAAAAAGGTAGAAGACAACATGCCTGAGATAATTCCATTAACAGATGATGATAAGAAAAGATTGCTTAAAAGAATCGGTGAAATCTCCTCCGAAAATAATCTTTACACACAATCATGTGCAAGCAATGAAAACTATGAAAAATATGGCATTCATGCCGCCGGTTGCACGACAAGAGAAATACTCGAGCAGGCACATAATGTGGTTTATAAAAACGTTAAGCCAACCGGAATTAGAAAAAACTGTCATTGTATTCCTTCAAGGGACATTGGTGCTTACAATTCATGTTTAAGCGGATGCAAATACTGCTATGCCAACAGAAGACCGGACATTCCAAAAAGGGTCATAAAGATGCATGATGAAAAGTCACCACTACTGCTGGGACATCTAAAAGAAGATGATAACCTAATCGAAACAAAAACCATAAGATACATCGAGCCCCGGCAGACAACATTATTCGATTACTGAAATTATACTGATTTTAAGAAGTATATGAAGAATGAATCAATTTCAGGCTATTTAAAAAATAATTGTAAAAAAAGAGTGGTTTTTTTTATTCTTTAATCTTGAAGTTCATGAACAGTCTTTGTTTCACTGCCCATACATGCACTACAATACTCTGGAATATTTACCTTTTCTTTGTGCAGTTGACAGAGTACTTCCTGGGTTTTTATTGTTTTGCAGATATGGCAGAATCTTGGTATTAAATCCATCGGTTCTAGCTTTCCATCAACCATATCAATGGCCATGTCTTTGATATACTGATTTACCACTGGGTTAAAGTCAAGTTCATGTCCACGTTTATCACGTAAGTATTGGCTTACGGCAGGTTGTGTGATGTCTAATTGTTCTGATATGTCTTTTTGTTTCATACCAAGCTCAAATAATTCCTTTGCAAGCTTTGACCGGATGGATGGGATTACATACCATACTACTATCTCACATGGTGGTTTCATTTAAAAGTCTCCTATTCGATACTAATACAAATTAACTATAATATATTTTATAATTGTAATAATATTTAAAACTTCACAATGTTATGAAATATAATCTGGGCTTTTAGCGATTTTAAGATATTTCCAAATCAATTTCACTAACACCTATTTTCTTTCTGTAGGTTAAACTTGTTCATATTTTAATTTCATAATTGTTCATAATAAACATGGCCAAATAATATGAACTGCCTTTGTTGATTATTATTCTAAAAAAAATCGTTTCAGATAGCCATTGCAGATATATTGGAGTTATATCATTATATTAAAATTTGATGTTAAGATATATTCACCAATTATTTAAAGAGTCTCTTTTCCTAACATTAATTAAAGATAAAATATATAAATAAATATATAATATAGTAATATAGTTTGAGAAATTTGAAAAAATAAATAATAAAACTCCAATTCTATGGGGTGATAAATATGAGTATATTATGGTTTTATATTGCAGTTGTACTGGCATGTTCTGACATATTGCATGGAATACTATGGCATACATTCAGCGATTTCTATATAATATTCGGTGAAATGATATATCACATGGTCAACTCTGCATTTGTAGCATGGATAATACATGAAGTACTGGAGGCAATATTCCATTTTATAGTATTAGCACTGGTATTCCAGTCATTAACAATAGGAATACTTGCAGGAGCTATCCATTTAATAATTGACTTAACACATAATTATAACGAATGGAAAATGACACCATTACAGCATAGATGTCTGCACTTTACTGTAGAATCTATATTTTTCATGATTATATTAGCATTATAGTAAATTAAAACGAAAAAGAAAATAAAGGATGATAATAAAATGCCTGTTATAAATTTTACATACGATGAATTATTCAAACAATTAGGTTGTACATTAGATAAAAAAGAGCTTATAGATATATTGCCTATGATATCAAGTGATGTGGAGTCCTATGATGAAACCGAAGTAAAAGCAGAATTCTTCCCTAACAGACCTGACTATTACAGTATTGAAGGAATCGTAAGGGCACTAAAGGGATATCTTGACATTGAAGTGGGAATGCCCGAATATAAGGTAGTAGAAGGTGACACTACATTAACCGTTGATGAAGAACTAAAGGATATCCGTCCATACGTTGCAAGCTGCATAATAAAAGGTGTGGAAATAGATGATGATGAACTGAAAAATATCATGGAATTTCAGGAACACCTACACTGGGTAATCGGAAGAGACAGAAAAAAAGTGGCAATAGGAATACATGACTACGATACCGTCGAAGGACCATTCTACTACAAGGCAGGTACGCCGGATGAAGATAAATTCATAGCATTAGACTGCAATGAGGAAGAATCACTAAATCAGATACTTGAAACTCATGATAAGGGTGAAAAATATGCAAAACTGATAAGTGACTATGACAAATACCCACTAATAGTAGACTCCAATGATAACATCATGTCAATGCCTCCAATCATTAACAGTGACCTTACAAAGCTAACAACCAATACCAAAAATCTCTTCATCGACGTAACAGGTACAGACCTAACTGCTGTTACAAACGCATTAAACATCATAGCAGCAAACCTCTCCGAAAATGCCGATTCAATAGAATGCGTAAAGGTAGTCTACCCATATCATGATGATGTAACCTATCCACAGTTCGAGCCAAAAGTACTTGACGTACATGTAGATACCGCATCAGAATATATTGGAATGGACTTGACCGCCGATAAGATCATACAAACACTTGAAAAGACAAGGTTCAACGCACAGAAGGTAGATGATAACACAGTACGCGTAACAGTACCAAGATATCGTATAGATATACTTCATGAAGT
>MVJJ01000056.1 GCA_003266145.1 Methanosphaera sp. SHI613 | reverse complement strand
AGTAACGCTTTACCGTATGCCAGTAAGTCATCATTCTTATTGACAATTAGCACCTCATCATTACGTCTAATTGGCTCGTCACATTCAACTACAAATTTATTGAACACACTTTTTCCTGCAACGGCAAATTCTTCAACGTCCTCAGATACAACAACCCTATGCTTTGGATATTCAAATTGTTCATGTAATCTCTTTGCACCAAGATCACTTAATATTAAAAATCCATCATTTGCACGCATGTTGACGATAATATTTCCATCTTCATAGACATGTCTGATTTTATGTGTCTTACGACTTTTTTCAATTTTTATCTTGTTTTTGTCGCTTCCAAACAATGCCTCACCGGCACCATTTCCAAACTGATAATCGGCAATTTCCTTCAATCGGTCAAAGTCTGATATTGCCTTTTCTGGCATTGTAAGAGTATCTTTAACTTCGAAGAGATTATCCAAATCCAATTTTTCAACCAGATTCTTATGAATGATAACATTATCATATCCTTTGATGTACTCCTCCAATTGTTCTTTAATGAATCTTTTGGCATCATTATCTATAATTGATGGAGACTCGTTCTGTGCAAGCGGATAAAATTCATCCAACGCTAACGGTATGATACCGAAAGGTACGTCACATACGATAATATCACTATCAGAAAAATCAGTATCTAAATTGCTGTTATTTGTATAATACTGTACTAATTTATCAGTATACTTCTTGATATGTTCCTTAAACACATATCTTGTGTATGGCTTGTTGGTATGAGGCATAACAATCAAGTTTTTACTCTTCGGTGTAATGTTGTTTAACTTTTCCAGATGTCTTTTTACCTCTGGCCTATTCAATGATTCATAACCCGTATAGAAGAATGCTGAACGTTTACTGCTAGGATTCAAGTGTTCCATATCCTCCTTGTAGCTTTCAAGTCTTCTAAGTCCATCAAGTAAAAACGGATGTGAACGACACCTTAACTCGACAAGCTTCATAAGTTCTCCATCAACGATAGCCTGTCTTATACGTCTTATCTCGGCAAAACTGATATGCAGATTATGCTCTGCGATAAGCTTAGCACGATCTTCCTGTTTCATCTTTCGTAAATCATCAACAGTATATTCACAGCACACACGACAACTGCAAGGCATTTCAATCATATCTTCAAGCTTCAAAGTACCATCAGGCATCATAAATCTGTCCTTATTTGCATATAATATATATGCTGCACTGTCAAACAAGTCACAACCCATAGCAACGGCAAGTGCAAATACCATAGGGTGACCAGCACCCATCAGGTGACGGGGAGTATCCTCTGGAAGTCCACGCATTGAATGCATGACTACATCCACCAGGTCACTATAACGATACATCTCCATAAGAGGTACAACAGCACCAATAGGGTAAATATCTGCATCAAACTTGCTTATTTCCTTAGCACAGTATTTTCTCAAGTCACAAAATGTAGAACCCTGCACAACACTATTTAAAAGTAGTTTGTCACGCACTTTGATTGCTTCCTCTGCCCTTTCCAATGTAACTTCCAAATCTGCCTCAGCTTCCTCACGTTTAACATAGGGGGCTGTTGGAATATCAAGGGAGGTACCGATATCCGTACCGATATCTTCCTGGAACTTGATAACTTCTTCATTTGTTATGTCAATATCACCATAAACTGATAACTGGAATGAACCGCTATCGGTTTCAATGGTTCCAGGAAAATCTATAAGGCTATGAACACCATCTTTCAACGCCTTTTCTTTAAGTTTCTCATTCTTATATATGATATAAGAATTTGTAATCACGATTTCAGCACCAAACTGTTTAACATCAAGTGTCTGCTTGCCCGGATGAACTACAGGCATTAAATTTGGTGTAGTAACAGTACCATGGGGAGTTTTAAACTTCCCTATACGTGCCATGGCATCTTTATATTTAATCTCAAAATCCAAAAATTACACGTCCATTTGTATATATTAATATAATTTATGTAATTCATGTATTGAAATAATTTTTGTAAAAAGTCTTTCTTTCTTCTGAAAATTTTAACATATCTGTTGAATAATGATTTTACTTATTATTTAATAAGTTATCATTAACAACTAAAAATGAGGGTGTAAAAGTAATCAAATCAAATAACAATTCCTTTAAGATTATATATTATTTGGGACAATTATTATTTATGTATAACGATGAATTATTTATACATTTTTGTCAAGATAGAAATATCAAAGATAGTAATATGAAAGGATATTACTCGTCGTTATCCAAATATTCTTCATTTCATTGTTGTAGTTTATCTGAGTTAATTAATGAAGCTAATGAAGATGAAATTGATATGATTCCTCTAAAAAATAGGCGAATTAAAAAACGACTATTGGATTATAGAAATTATCTTCTTAATAGTGATTTATCACAAACAACTATTAAAACATATTTTTCAAAGATTATGACTTTCTATAAACATTATGAAATTGAAATTCCACATCTGCCTGTTGTGAAGTATGAAAAAGAATATGAAACAAATTATTTGGATTTACCAACCAAAAATCACATAAAACAAGCTTTGGAAGTATCTGAACTTCCGTTCAAAGCATTAATATTATTCATGGCGTCTAGTGGTACTGCTAAAGTGGAAACATTGTCTTTAACTGTTGATGATTTCATCTCAGCGTGTATGGAATATTCTCATAGCAACACGCTTGATAATATTCTCTTTGATTTATCTTTAAGGGATGATATTGTACCGACAATTTACTTAAAAAGGATTAAGACGGACAAATATTATTATACTTTTTGTTCTCCGGAGGCCAGTAAATATATAATCAAATATTTAAGACAAAGAAAGAATCTAAAATTATCTGATAAGTTATTTCCATTTAGTGGATTTCTTGTAGTGACTAAATTTCAAGAAATAAATGATAGACTTGATGGGGTTTCAAAGGTAAATATAAATTTTTTAGAACACATACTCAGTAGTGTATGCACTGTTTTCTCCACTAGCTATTGTTATTGCTTCTCCAATTAATCGTTCACGTGCATATCCTAATGCTTTTAATTCTTCAGGACTGTAGGGGTTACCTTCTGCATCTGTACATGCATGGCATGCGGCGATGTGGTTAGGATCTTGGCCGGTTCTTTCTGCTTCTTCTGTTTCAAAGGTAAATATAAATTTTTTAGAACACATACTCTTCGTAAATTTCATGCAAGTAATATTCAATTAGCTACGGAGTATGTTGATGCCTTACAGGGAAGAAGTAAAAATAAAGTTCATGAAACATACATCAAGACAAATCCAAATATCTTGAAGAATATTTACATGCGTAATATGAAATGTTGAAATATATGACAAATCTAAGAAAAAAGAGGATGTCGGAGAGAATATATACATTATTATCAATGTATTTTTATCGGATGAACAAATAAATCTGTATTAAAAAAATATTATAAATAACTAGGA
>MVJJ01000003.1 GCA_003266145.1 Methanosphaera sp. SHI613 | reverse complement strand
GCTTTTTTAGCTTCCTCTGCTTCCTGTTCGGCTTTTCTTGTTTCTTCTTCGAAAATTTTTCTTTCAAGATTTTCTATCTTTTCGTCTGGATCAAAATCGTCATCTATTTTAGTTGTCTCTTCGTTAGTATTTGATTCGATAAACTCATTTTTACGTAATAATTGTGTAAATGATAATTGTTCGCTCATCATAAAACCTCGATATTTTATTATCTATATATAATTATATTGTCCGTTTTTAATATATTCTTGCTTTATTATCAAGTGAATATTAATCGATTATACATTCATACATCAATAGATAAAATGAATTTATGAATTTATTCCTAAAAACAAGCTTAAATAAGAAACCAATTAAATGTCATATCCCTTATATCCCATTCTTGAAAAAGTAATTAAATTACAATTGTCCTATTAAAATCCATGTCTTTCAAGAATATGATACATTTTATAACGCGGAATTTTAAGGATATCATGAGTATTTTTACGATTGTACATTGGAGACAGTTCATCTATTTGCTTAAATACCCTACCTTCAGCTATTCTTATCAAATATTTCATATCATTATCTTTGATAACGGCATCTTCATCAGAGGTAATCTTATCGATAAATTCACCTAACTTAATTATTTCAACTGCCAGCAATCCATTATATTGAAGGTCATACTCTTGACAGTAAGATAACAAATACTTGTAATAAAATTTTATAAAAAGAAGTTCATCCTTGATATTTAAGTCTCTTAATGTTAGTTGTTTACTATTCATAATCATCCCACTTAACAGTTAATAAAATATTTATCCTTTAACATTTAAAGAGTTTTCTAAATGATTTGATGGAAAAAATTCAAATATAACTATCATATAGCTTAAATAAAATAAATGACAATTATAAATAATACAATTTACATATATACCCAATAAAGATAAAAAATTTATAATTATAAATCATTTTAATGAAAATAATTTATTATTTTTTTTTATTATTGACAAAAGGACTGAAAAAAATGGAATATAAAATAGAACTATCAAGTGATGATGTGGCAAAAAGTTGGTACAACATTAATGCAGATTTACCCGTGGAACTACCAGCACCAAAAAACAGTGAAGGAAAAGACCAGATTGGTTCACTGCCAGATATCTTTGTAAATGAATGCTTGGAACAGGAATTTTCCACCGAACGATACATTACAATACCTAAACAGGTAAGAGAATTATATCAAAGACTGGGAAGACCAACCCCCCTATGCAGAGCAAGAGGTTTGGAGGAAAAACTAAACACTCCAGCAAAAATATACTATAAAAGAGAAGACACATCCCCTACAGGCAGCCATAAATTAAACAGTGCCATAGCACAGGCATACTTTGCAAAAAAGGAAGGCATTGAAAAATTAACAACAGAAACAGGTGCAGGCCAATGGGGTACTGCTTTATCACTTGCAGCATCATTAATGGACCTTGAAAGTACCGTTTATATGGTAAGAGTATCATTCGATCAAAAACCGTTCAGAAAAACGATTATGCAATTATACGATGGAAACGTATACGCATCTCCAAGTAAACATACAGAAGTCGGAAGAAAGATAATTGAAGAAAATCCAGATCATCCTGGTTCATTAGGAATAGCAATATCTGAGGCTGTGGAAGATGCATTAAGTGACGAGAAGACAAAATATACACTTGGTAGCGTATTAAATCACGTTATATTACACCAAACAGTTATTGGCCAGGAAATAGAAACACAACTTGAAATAGCCGAAGAAGAAGCTGACATCATGATTGCATGTGCAGGTGGAGGAAGTAATTTCGGTGGGGCATTATTCCCATTTATCAGAGAAAAAATCAAAGGAAACACTGACTGTGAATTCTTGGCAGTAGAGCCTTCAGCCTGTCCTACATTATCCCAGGGAGAGTATAAATATGACTTTGGTGATGAAGTAGGATTTACACCACTTCTTAAGATGTTCACATTAGGCCATAACTTCGTAGCACCATCAGTACATGCCGGTGGATTAAGATATCATGGAATGAATACCCAGGTATCCCTACTTAGAAATGAAGGATATATCACTCCAAGAACAGCAAAACAGACGGAAGTATTCGCTGCAGGTAAATTATTCGCCAAATGTGAAGGAGTCATCCCTGCACCAGAAACCAATCACGCCATAAAGGTAGCTATAGATGAAGCCCAAAAATGTAAACAGACAGGTGAAGAAAAAACTATCGTTGTCAACTTCTCAGGTCATGGATTAATGGACTTTAAAGGATACGGCAGTTACATGGATGGCAGCATGGAAGATTGCTAGACATTAATTAGATAAGTTAAGATTTAACCCCCATAACTTCTTTTTTTTAAGGTAATAGTTTATGAGGAATATCTGTTTGTTAAAAATAGCAATTAAGATATGAAAAGACATTTTGATGTTAACAATTTAATCAGAATAATAAAAAAAAGAGTTCCGTTATAAAAAGGAAAAAGAAGAGTTAGATTATAATTTTATTGATCTAGCTATATCTTTAACTTCTTCAATGTATTTTTCAAGTTCTTCTTCGCTTCCCTTGTCTTGAGTTCCCATTGCGGTTACGTTACCTATTACTTCCATACCCATGAAACCGAATGGCATTGTTTTGAATGATTCTATGTAATCCCCGAATACGTTTTCCGGCTGTGCTTGGGTAAATATAGTTACTACCTTTTTGCCTTCTAATGATTTTTCAGGATTTCTTGATACTTGATAGAATCTGTCGATGAATGCTTTAGCTTGTGCTGATATTTGACCATAGTATATAGGTGATGAGAATACTAATACATCACAGTCGAGTAATGATTTGATAATGCTGTTTCCATCATCATCTATTACACAATCTCCTTCAACACATCCCATACATGCATTACAACCGTTTAACTGTTTTTCATTTAAGAATATGTATTCTGTATCCCCTTCTACATTATCTAAAAATTTTTTAACTAATAAATCACAGTTTCCATCTTTTCTTGGACTTCCTACAATTCCTAATATTTTCATATATTTCGCTCCTTATTTAAAACATAAAATTTATTTTCATTATTATATTTGTCTGTTTACATATCTATTATTTACTATCTCATAGAGGATAAAACCTATTTTTTAGAAAAGAGGATATCTTCAAATATTTCAGTATTGTTTCTGAAAGACAAATAATTAAAATATATTATTAAATAATTACAGATATAGAATTAAAGTAATTAATTTGAAAAATACTAGATATCAATTGGCTTAAGAGAAAACCATGAAATAATAATATTTAAATTTAGAATATAAATGATTAAATATATGAATTTTTCATTGATTACTTTGGAAAATAATATTGCATATGAGGTGAAAATATGAAAATAAATCCAATAATAGCTGTATTGGCTATGATATTTGGATTAGGTGGTGCATTTGCAGCTTATGGATTATCCGGTTTAAGTGCTGAACTGGCAACAAATGGTTCCATAACATTAGTATCCAGTTTACTTGGTTTAATAGGTATTTGGTTATTTAATAAGAATTATAAAATAGCTGCGGTACAATATATCGTATGTGGATTGTGAGTGCTAATAGGAACTTCATTATTCGGCATTATGGGTTTTCTGTGTTATTTAATTGCAGCCATCGCTTCCTATATGGAAAAAGATAAGGTAAGCAATTCTTCCACCATAAATCCAAATTATGTTCATACTTTTGACAACAGCCAAACAACTACTCCACAGATACCTACAGAAGACAATAAAATGTTATGGTTAATTCCAATCGCATCTGTTGTTCTTATTATTTTAGTTAGTGTTATTGGTGGATTAAGTTATGAAAACGATATGAATTCAAAAGCACAATCTATTGAGATAACCAATGTCACCACTGATTTGAAGGTAAGCTATGGTTATTATACCGGTGGAATTCAGGGAAACCTGAAATCACAGCGTGACTTGGACAACGTTCAGGTTAAGGCAATTTGGTACTCTGAAGATGGTGCCCAGCTGGATGAAACTTATGATACTGGATCAATTGGTGATATAACTGCAAATCAAAGTTATAAATTAAATTTCCCATATTACAAATCAAGTGATAATAAATCTGCTAAGGCAGAAATTCGAGTATATGAATCATTCGGTAGCGAATTGTTATATTCACATAACGTTACATTCAATGACGTCCAGTAATGAATTCACGGATTCTCAAAAAATAGATTAAAAACCCTTCTTTTTTTTACTTTTTTTATTATAAAAGCTATAATCATTAGTTTTTTTTAGTTGTTTTGAAAAAATAGAAATCATCTTTTTAGCATATCTTTACAGTAATGAATTATCTACTACAGATTATAAAATCAGTTTAATATAATTTGATATGC
>MVJJ01000005.1 GCA_003266145.1 Methanosphaera sp. SHI613 | reverse complement strand
GGTCTTCCATATTAAGTTAATTACAATAAATTAACTTACCTACTTTTTTTCTTTGAGGACAGTTATCAATTCACTTAAGAGTTCATTATTTTTATCCATTTTTGAATCAAGATCATTTATGTATGAACCTAATTTTTCAATGGCACCGACTACATCATCCTTACCGGAATAAACGTCTTCCTTAGACATATTTTCAGAGATTTCACCCAAATCAGATTGAATAAGGGCCACGTTTGTATTTACGTTTGATTCTATGGATGAATCATCCAATTCCATGTTATATAAATCCTTAAGATCCACTCTCATATCTTCTATTAATCTAACCAGATAGTTCAAATTATTATTAATATCTATTATTTCATCAGTCCACAAGATTATCACCACTTTTTTTTAGTATTGAAATTGTTGTCTAAATATACATATATTCAATACCTATTTAATAATTTTTTTAAACGATTAAATACAATATTATAATAGAAAAAAATATATTGATATTTTTATTTTTAATGAGAAAAGGGAGGAGAGTATATGAACAACAAACATGCATTTGTAATATTTGTTACCGCACTGCTTTTAATAATTTTTACGTTAACCGTAGTATACAACAATGCAGGCGTTGATGTGGTAAATCCGAATCTAATTACAAAGACAGAATCAAATTCTACCGGTTATATGTTGAATTATTCACTGGCAGCCGGTGGAAACTTTGAAGTACTTGACTGTGAATATGCATTATATACAAGTGATGACAAGTATGTCGGTAATTCAAGTACAGTACTTGAAAACGTAACCATAGGTGGCATTCCTGTTACGGAGAATATCACCATGCAGGATAATACCGAGAATATGACACCTAAGAAAATCAAGATAAGTATCTTCAAAGAAAAACTAAGTCCGGAACAGAAACTTGGAAACGGAACTTATGCCGTGGATGCGTTCTATGAAAAAACATTTGATTTGAAATAAATGAGTAACATTTACTCAAAAACTATTTTTTTATTAACTTTTAAAGAATTTAAAAGAATGATTACAATGAATAAAAAGATTAAAGCACTGGTAGTATTAGTACTGATTATCCTGCTATGTTATGGCATTTATTATTTAACTGATTATTACCCTGCAAGTGATAACACTATTGATTTGATAAATGGTAGTGGTAATGTCTCGGTGATAAATACTACAAACGGACTGTTACTGGATGGTCCCGGTTGTGATACTGCATTGATATTCTATCCTGGAGCAAAAGTTGAATATACATCTTATCTACCGCTTCTGATGAATCTATCAAATAGTGGAGTTGACTGTTTTATAGTTAAGATGCCGTTTAACCTGGCGATAATTAATATGGACTCTGCAGATGAGATAATCTCAAACAATAGCTATAACTACTCCAATTATTACATGTCCGGACATTCATTAGGTGGAACATCGGCGGCAAGTTATACCAAAAAACATGAAGACAACATTAAAGGTCTGATACTGCTTGCAGCATATTCAACCGAAGATATAAATAAGGTACCCATATTATCAGTCTACGGAAGCAAAGACAATGTACTCAACAAAGAAAAATATGAGGATGCCAAGAAAAACATACATTCCAATTACACTGAATATGTCATTGACGGAGCAAATCATGCTCAATTCGGTTCATATGGAATGCAGAATGGAGATTATAACGCTACAATAAGCCCTGATGAACAGATAAGACAAACTAAAGCTAAAATATTGGAGTTTATTGAAGGTACCTCTTCATAATAATTCCTTAAATTATGCTTTTAAACACTATCTTTTGTATCAATTATATTCTCCATAAATAATAATATCCTCATTATCCTTTTTTTAACAATCAGGCTATTTTTCATAATTAAAATCAATTAGTAAAAGCTTAAAATAAGATTCTGATAAAAATTTAAATAAAATTTAGAAAAAAAGATGTCATTAATATTGACTTTCATTGTTGATAATATTAATATAATTGTCCAGATTAGCGATTATTGATTCATGAGCGTTTCTTTTTTTCAAATCAACAATCACATCATTGATTATTTGTATGATAGCTTCATTCTCAATTTCCAGTTTATTTTTATACATGTTTGTCAGTAATTTAAGTTTAGTGTCATGATATCCCATTAGATGGAGAAATACCACTATTTCATATACAATTTGATTCATCTAGTTACCACACAATTTTATTTTATGTATATATTATCGTTGTTAATCTTTTATTGTTCGATAATAATACTATGATTTTCATAAATAATAATTCTTTTGATATGATGGGAACATATGTTCTCGAAAATCACTTTTCATTTTTTAGCATATAATTATATATATAAATATTACCTACAATATAATAAGAAAATGCGAAAAAATAATGTAATAAAATCCACAAGCATATTTACGGAGGAAGCAAATGATATGTGATAATTGTGGTCATATAAACCCAAATATTAATAAGACATGTGATAATTGTGGTAAGAAGCTTGAACCGGCTCCACGATATCCTACAAAATCAAACAGCTCTACAACCAGAACACATGAAAAAAATGAGGGCCTGTTTGATGATATTAAAAACTTATCGACTGAGAAAAAAATAATTGGAGTATGCTGTTTGTTATTGGTATTAATCTTTGCGGTATCATCGGTACTGCCATACAATAATGATACGAACATCATCCCATATGAAAATAATACAACAGACAACACTACCGATATAAATAATACCCCAGAGGTAATTCAAACTCCAAGCAAAATAAATACGAACATCAACGTTACGGCAAAAAGTCCCGTAATAAGTGGTGAAAGTACAGTTATAAAGGGTTATTTGCTTGATGAATCAGACAATCCATTGAGTAACTGTGAAATAACTGTTAAAATAGCAAATAATGAATTCAACGTAAGAACAAAACATGACGGTAGCTATACTTTAGAGTATAATGATACTGAAAATGGAAGTCAGAATGTAAGTGTGGTATTTGATGAAAGCGATGATTACTATGGTTGCTACAATAACACATTCTTTGAAGTGGTAAACAACACCACAAATGAAGACGGCAACAGCAATACTACACAATCCGAAAATAACCATACGAAAAACAATACGACCGAAAAGACCAACGACAATCATGACATACGTAATTCAATATTCAGTTGGCTTTTTGATAGAAACGACAAAAAAGATAATTTAACGGATGATAACGTTACTGCAAACAACACAACCGCTCAAGTTAAACAGGAAAACAACAACACAACCACACGTCACGATGACAATCAGAGCATTAATAACACTACAACACATAACTCTTCAAGAAATAATACTACAATAAACAACACCCCTGATGAGAATAAAAGCCTAAATGACACACATAATAATATAACTAATAATGATACAAACAATACACACCCCGATAAGGAGGATAAAAACAATACGACAAGTGATGATAAAAAAGACAAAGATAACCATACAGAAAATAATACACCTACAACCAATAACACAACTAATAACACACATAATTCCACCAATACCACGTCAAATGATGAGAAAAAGGATACAAAATTGGATGTGAACTTAGACAACAATATAGTAGAGAATGAAAAAACGGTCATTAACGGAACGTTAGTTGATGAGGACAATAAGCCAATATCCAACGCAATTGTAAAAATCAAGATTGAAGATAAAGAATTTATGGTCCATACAGACAGCAATGGAGAATATTCCATAGATTACATGCCTACCGATAATGAAAGCAAAAATATAGAAGTAATCTATGAAGGTGATGAAAAGCATCAGAGTACACATAAATCAGCCAGAATGAGCATAAAATAGGATACACATAGAAAAAAATTGTCATTGTTAAATCCATAAGAAAAAACCAGCACAAAAAATAAATTTAAATCCAATTTAACCCACTTTTTTATCTCTTTTTTTATACGATTCATAATTGATATTACTTGAATAATAGAATATACTTTTAATAATGATTATAAACAAATCATAAGATTATCTTACTAGAATTGATGATTCAAATGATTAAATTTAAGATATTCAACCCATATAATCTCAAAAATAAGATATAAATCATGATTTAATTCTAGTACAAATATTATAAAAGGGGGATTATTATGAATCAAAGCCAATACTTTGAGTTTGAAGATAAAGATAGTGATTTTCCATATTATAAAAATGATAAGTTCTTATCGGGTAAAACAGGAATTATTCTACTCTTTAGCGTATTATTGTTTATAATATTGATATTGGGTCCGGTTAAATTCCAGGGATACCAGGAAGGATTGATTTTATTTCTGGCCATGAGCATTCCATTTGTCATTGCAAGTGGTGGAAAAATAGGTACCTTGTTTAAAAAGCCAACCCTGAACAATTTGAAATTGGTAGTATGGTGTGTATTGGGCAATCTTTTGTTTTTATTTGTACTGGTTGTCATAAACACCATTATTAATACTGTTGTCCCAGTTAATATGGTTAACAGTGCACAGAATTTCGGAGATTATTCATCCATAGGCTTATTGAACTGTATCATAGACGGCTTTCAGATTATAGCAGAGGAACTAGTTAGAATAAACGTATTTCTGATTGTGCTTTATCTGATATACAAGTTTACTAATAATCGTAAGAATTCAGTAATTATCGCTGCAATAGTTAGCCTATTGGTATTTGGACTTCTTCATGTAAACACGTATACAAACATCATATATTGTATTCTTGTAATGGGATTTGGATCCTTTTTCACGTTATATCCATATCTTAAGACCAGGAATGCATTGTTAAGTGTCCTTGTACATATGATATACAATTTACTGGTACTGATTGTACATCTGTTATTATAGAATCGCTTCGAAGGTTTACTGAAAAAAAAGGATTAGAGTTGATTAAAATGAACATATTGAATGGATTTGATTTTATGATGCCTACACAGGCACCTGATGCAATTGTATTGGACGGTACTTTGCTTATTATCCTGGGATTTCTGGCGTTGGCCTATTTGTTGTACAGGCATAGAAATGTATTATTGGATGTTGATGCAAATAGCGTTTATAACCCTATTGATAACAAAAATATGAACACACAGAGAGTCATCGACAATAACCCTATTGTTAATGCCCAAGATAATTCTCAAAAAAATACTCAATTGCAATCAAACGGCAACATGGAAAAATCAGCCATCAGAAACAAAGAATCCGATGGTCAAAAGAGTTACCGCAAAAATGAAAAAGAAGTTATCCTCAATCATAGATAACTTCAATGTTATTTCAGTAGATTAAAATTCTACTGGCCCTGTTTTTTCTTTTTCTATTATGTCAATCAATGAATTTAAAAGTAGTATTGCCTCCATTGTCCCCAGGTAGTTTCCTTTTTCATCACGTAATGCGTAGTAATTAACTAATGCCTTTTGATTTCCTCTTTTAGTGACTACATGCATACTATCTCGTTTTCCTTCCTTGAATTGTTTTATCAATCCTTCAACCATCTTCATGACTCTTGGTGGATGACATGAGTAGACGCTCCTGTTTAATGCCATTTTTGGTCTGAGGAATTTTTTATCATCATCCTCATCAAAGAAACGGTTCACGTCATTTTCATCAATGACTGTTATCTCCATAGGTATAAGATTTAACATTGCCCTTAACTGCTTTAATGTGAATGTTCCCCCTGGTAATGTTATCAGGTCATCACTTACGCTTATTTCTTCCCTGACGCTTTCTGCTGTTTTATCCCATGATGCTAATGACTCCACCAGACAAGACGGGTATAGGTTCATGTCTTCACGTATCTGTATCCACTCCTCTGATGTGAAGTTTTCTGCACATAATGGATATAAGACATTTTCTTCCTTGTAGATCATCTCTTCGATACGTTTGAGTAGTTTTTTGAGTTTTTCCACATCATAATCGTCGTATATGTTTTTTAGTTCATCCATTATTTCATCTTCGACTGCCCACATTATATCTGATGGTCCCGGATAATCATATTTATCCTTGAGAAGTGGAAATATCAGGTCATCCTTTTTCTTATAATGATTTTTGACTTCAAATAGCTTCTCCAGTTGGATCTTATTTATATCCGGAGATTCACAGACATCATCATTGATTATGTTTAACAATTCATTTATTGCATTATTTTCTTCAACCAGTACGTTCAATGGATGACCAGTGGTATTTATGTATTCCATGCATTTTTGTGAGCTTTCATCATCAAAGTTTTCCACACTTTCTTCTGTTTTAATGTAATTTACTTGTTGGTGTGCCTGCATTTCCTCTTTTAATCTCTGCATTCTTTCCTCATCGGTCATATCCTCAAAGAGTACAGAATGTATGTCACATAATTTCTGGATTTTCTCAAATGGCATGCCGTCCTTCATCATGGTCTGTTCTGCCTTGGCTATTTCCTTTGCAGGTACATCTGAGAAGTTTTCCTTGAATTCCTTCTGTACGTTTTCCATTTCTTCTCCATCAGATACTCTGTTGATATAACTTTTGAGTAATTCGACGCGTTTATTGAATAATTCTTCATCATTTTGATAATCTTCCATTTCATATCACGGCTTCTATTATTTGATTATTATTTATCTATTTTTTTTGGCTTATAATAAGTTATGTAACTTTGATAGTTAAATTTATTCGGCAATAATTATTAAAGCAAACAAGTACATAATGATAATTAATGACTTATTTATTAAAGGGAGGTCTTATTTCATGGAAGAAAATTCCTTAATGTGGAAGGTCGTAAATCTGTTATGGGTTATTTTCTCATTCATCTTCGTATTGAATGGTCTTGGAATAATCTATGCAGCCAAAAAGGTAGATAACAGAAACTGGCTTATCGAGGGAATAATATATCAGGCCATTGCAATAATGTTGTTGTTATTGGCAGGTTTTAATGTTTCATCAATCGGCGTCGCGTTCACACTATTTTATCTCCTTTCATGGTTGATATGTATCATCAGAACACCATTTATTGCCAAAAAATACCTGGAGATTCTTAGATTAAAAAACAATAGCAATATGAACTATCAGCAGACAAATCAATATAATCAGAATCCTATACAGAACGAATCCAATGTTAACATAAACAGTCAAAACGTGGATTTAAATGGGAATGTTCCACCGGCTCAATCATATGTATATGAAAATGAAATGCAATTTAATAAAGCACAGACATACAACAACAGCAATATTAATCAGGATATCCTCAATAAAAACAATGCCGACACGGCCGATAATATGAACAATGACTATGACCCTCAAAGAATCGATGACACCAGCCAAACGATTCAAGAAAACATCAGTAAGATAAACCTCAATACAGCTTCTGCCGAGGAAATAAAAAATATTCCAATCTTAACTGTAGAACAGGCTCAGAAGATTATTGAACTTAGAAGTAGGGGAGAGACAATCAGATCAATGGATGACTTGAAACAGAAATTTAACATGGATGATACTCAAATAGCTCAACTCAAAGAATATATTATAATTAAGGATGTAGGTCAAAGTCGTAGAATAGACATGTAACCTCCTTCTTAAAACTTTTTTTTAAAATCTTTATATATTATGAATTTTATATTTATTTTCATGAAATGTAATTATTGCGGAGCAGTTAATGACGATAATGCTCATAATTGTAGATTTTGTGGTAGACAACTGGGAATTCCCAACAATAATAAAAGAAGCTTTTTTACACCCCTGAAGATAATCGGCATCATACTAATAGCATGTTTTGTGGCTGTTGGTGCCAGTCTTGTTTATGTGGTTTACTTTGATGCGTCTGCTGTGGAGATTATGGAATTAAACGCAAATAGTGCAAATGTATTAAGCAATCAGGAACTTGCAGGCAATATTCCAAACAGCAATATTTCACAGCAGATATGTGCATATACAAATAATTGTACTCCAATCTATAAGATTGGTACGGGTGAAGCTCCAGTTACGGTTATATCTGCCGGTGTTCATGGAGATCAACTGGTTCCATCAGTCGCCGCCATGAGACTGATTAATTATCTTGATGGGCGTAAGATTAATGGTACGGTTTATGTCATCCCATTTACTTCACCTAAGGCTATCAGCCAGAATACTAAGCTAACTGATGGTGTTAATCTGAATACCGTTGCAGATAAGAGTGGAACTGCAAGTAATGATGTTGTCAAATTGGCATTGACTAGCAATGCTACTGCAGTTGGAGATTTTCATGAGACTGAAATTGGTAAAAATCCTGGAAAGACCACCATCATGTGTTCACAAATTCCTACCTATGGCAGTTTTCAATTAGCCGAGGACATGTCAAGATTATCATTGGATACGACAATGACCTATTATGTTGCAGGTGTTGCCTATGATGGTGCAGTCGAAGACGTGCTGAACTTGAATGGTACTGCCAGTGTTACACCATTGGTTCTTGTTTCAAGTCATGGAAAAGTCCATAGCACTGCCGTTGATGAATCTTATGATCAGATGCTTGCATTGCTATTGGCAAATCATAACTTGAACCCTGATGATACTTATCTTAAATTAGCTAATGCTGATATTGATGGTTTTAATTTCTAAAATCATCAACAGTTATACTTTTTTTTGAAACTTATGTGTGATTATAGTTCTAAAATAGAATATGATCAAATGGCTAAAATGATGGGTAATTATAACATAATATGTGCGACAATCATTTTAGTAATGTGTGAACATGATATTAATATATTCATGCTTAAGGATCTAAAAATTGAATTGCTACACGTGCTATTTTAAAAAAAAAGAAATTAGGTGATTGATTTTAAAAAATCGGATATGGTTATCCAAGTCAAATTATGTTTTCCAATATTTTTAATGCATTTTTCATGTTTTTCTGTGAGAAGTAATGCATTTGAATGAATTGCTATTGACATTGCAGATGATTCACATCTGCCATACATAATCCCCAGTTTACCGTTTATTATTGCCTTATATGTATAATATTCCTCTGTAAATATCGAAATATCCTCAATTTTTATCAAATTCTTATCCATAAATGATTTTAACTTAACTATCCAACAGTTATCTTCATTCAAGAATTCATCATACATCTGTTGGGTCAGTATTATTTCATCATTTATATTCTCGTTTATATACTCACAATCCAACAACACTTTTAAACATTGAATTTGTGATATGACTATCCTGGCCAATTTAACCATCCATCTTATTTTATTAAATCTTCATTAAATGAATCTTTAAATAACTCATCACGTTTTCCCTGTGAAATCAGGTTGTCATCATATGCCTTATTGATGAGTTTGATATAATTACCCATGACAAAGTTTTGCTTATCGACATATGGAACGTATAGCTTATCGCTGTAACCTCGCTGTCTTGCATTCCAGATTATCCCCGGAAGCAAATCATCGAATTCATCCTCGGTTATCTTATCCAACATCATCAGACGTCTTAACATTGCCTTATGACTAATCTGGAAGAATTGTTCCGTTTCGATTATAGCATCCAAGTCCCATTTTTCTATTCCATGTTCCCGTTCATAGTTTAATAATGCACCGTTGGACATCAACAGACATGAAGCAAACTGATTTGCCATTTCTTCTATTTCATGATTGCTTGTCATGTCACATTTGATAAACTTATCCTCATATAACATGTGATATAATTCATGGGCTACTGTGAACCTTTGTCTTCCCAGCGGGTGATTTGAGTTTATAAATATGATATTCTGGTCTTTTGTCTTATATGATGATCCGCTGACATATCCTTCCATGTCCAGAAAGATTATTGTAACATTTTTTACTTTGTTGAGAACTACTGAAAAGATGTCAATGGGATCATTTTCATTAATGTTCCATCTACGACGACAATCATTCGCCTTTTCACATACTTCAAAGTAGGTATCTGGAAATTCCATTTTTTTAATCCTCTTGTTTTGTTAAATCCGCTAACAGTTCTATATTCTTAATTATTTTATTCATCCTGGCTATTGTATTTAGATCAAGATTTTTTTCTTCAGTTCTAAATGCAAATGTAGGCTTTGAATAATCCGAATCACCCTCCAGTATATAATCTTCAGAACAGTTATACAAGTCACATAACTTTTCTAAAGAGGATAATGTTAGGTTTCGTTGATTATTCTCTATTTTAGCTATTTGACCTTGATTATATCCAAGGTATCCTGCCACTTGTTTTTGGGTGAAATTATAATTTTTTCTTAATTTCTTTAATCTTTCACCAATTGTTTCATCCATTATAATCCACTCGATAATTTCTTATATTATATTTATGACATAATAATTATTTATATTAATCTATT
>MVJJ01000145.1 GCA_003266145.1 Methanosphaera sp. SHI613 | reverse complement strand
TAATTGTAATGATTAATAGGATATTGTTTTAGAATTCATAAAGATACGTGTACTTTTTTTATTTTAACTTTTACTTCATGATTATTAATGTTTTTTCCGAATAAACTTCCTTGATCATTATTACACTTGTCTTTACTTTTTTCATATAAGCTTACGATAATCTTTAATATGCCCCCCCTAGGAGTAATAAGAACCTAGTCCTATTTTTAATATTTTTTTCATCCACTATTACAATCATAATAACTGAGGAAGACCCTAAAGAGGGATACATTATAACATTTAAAACATGACAAAGATCATATTAAATAATGAAATATGAATACTAGATGTACATTAGGATATACAGATTAATGGATTAAACATATTACCAGTTGAATAAACAAAGTTATGACTGATTAAATAAGAAGTTATGAGAGTTAATGATTAGATAACAATCCATGAAATTGATATACTGTATGCTTGATTGGAGAGAAAAAATTCCAAAAAAAGAGCATCATAAAAAAGATTATATGTCAAGTATTAATCCAAACGTCAAAAAACAATCAATATAAAATACTATGAAAAACATAATATTAAATAACTATACAAATTATGGATATCGATTTTTATGAATGTGTAACAAATTCTTCAAAAAACAATAATAAAGAGATTAACCGCCAAATAAACGAGAATTAAAAAAGATTACACATATTTAAGCAATTTAATTTAATCACATGACAATATTAGATATATGGGATTTGATAATATGAGTGAAGTATCATCAAAGGAAATGTATGAAGTTAAGAAAACATTGAAGGAATTGGAAGATAAGAAAGGAAGAGGAACTGAACTTGTAAGTGTATACATACCACATGACAAACAGGTAAGTGATGTTAGAAAACAGATGGTTGATGAAATCGGACAAAGTTCAAACATCAAAAGCAAACAGACAAGAAAAAATGTACAGTCCGCGATAGAGGTAATCATCCAGAGACTGAAACTCTTCCCACAGCCACCTGAAAAAGGTCTGGTAATGTTTGTAGGGATGATACCTAAAGGAGGACCAGGTACAGAAAAGATGGAAACATATGTATTTGAACCACCTGAACCTGTACAGACATACATCTATCACTGTGACAGTCAATTCTTCCTCGATCCGTTAAAGCAGCTGATTGAATACAAGGAAGTCTATGGTGTACTGGTGCTGGACAGAAAGGAAGCAACCATTGCAACCCTTAGAGGAAAAAGGATAGATATCGTGAAAACACTTACCAGTGGTGTACCCGGCAAACATAAGGCCGGAGGTCAATCACAAAGAAGGTTTGACCGTGTAATTGAGGATGAGGCACACAAATTCCTAAAACGTATAGGCCAACATACCAATGATACCCTGCTACCGATTGACGATGAACTCAAGGGAGTGTTGATTGGTGGACCTGGACATACAAAAAATGACTTTGAAGAAGGGGACTACCTGGACTATAGAATAAAAGATAAAATAATAAACATTGTAGATACATCCTATACTGGAGACTTCGGAATAAGAGAAGTTATCGACGAATCCACTGATGCACTGGAAGAAATGGACATCATGAGAGAAAAGAAACTGATGAAAAAATTCCTCAGTGGCTTAATTTCAGAAAACGGATTATCCACATATGGAGAAAAACAGGTAAGACAGAATCTTCAGATGGGTGCCGTGGAAACATTGTTACTGTCAGAAAACCTAAAGACAAACAGACAAACATACCAGTGCCCTTCATGTGGTACTATAGAAGTCATAACAACCAGACAACATCAGGACGCACCGGATAAGCAATGCCCTAACTGTAACGATAAGATGAATCTGACCAAAACACAGGAGACTGCTGAAGAATTTATTGAACTGGCAGAAGAAGTGGCTACAGCGGTTGAGGTCATATCCGTTGAAACGGAAGAAGGAACACAGCTTGACAAGGCATTCGGTGGAATAGCCGGAATACTCAGGTACAAGATATAACTGATTGAAAACAAGAAATAAAACTTCAACCCCCTCAACTATTTTTTTTTGATTATATTTTAATATCCTTAGGTCATAATTATGAATGGATATTCTAATAGATTTCAATAGAAGATTATGCTATGAGATTTAAAATAAATATACTTGAAGATAGATTAAACAATTTAATAGGTATATAAAAAAAGTGGCAAATAACAATAGCTAATAGCAAATATATTAAAGACATATTAAAAAATTAATCTAAAAATATATTATATATATGAATCATAAAAAGACAATAAAAACAGATTTTTGTAAAAATGATAAAAATAAAAAAATAAAATTATGAAAAAAATATGTGAATATAAAAATTACGCCGAGAATGGGATTCGAACCCATGCGGGCAATTGCCCACCGGATCTCAAGTCCGGCGCGTTACCTGGCTTTGCTATCTCGGCATGTGAAAAAAAATTAACTAATACAAATCTATTACTATATCTGATAGTAATGATTTATATAGTTTTTGATTATGCTTTAAGTTCTATTTCAATACTTACATTATCTGGAACATTAACTTTCATAACTTGTCTCATAGCTCTTTCATCAGCTTCAATTCCTACAAGACGTTTGTGAATTCTTAATTCCCATTTTTCCCATGATGCTTTACCTTCACCATCAGGACTTTTTCTTGTTGGTACTACTAATTTTTTAGTAGGAAGTGGGATAGGTCCAGATAAATCGACACCAGTTCTTTCAGCTATTTTTTTGAGTTGATCACATACATCAGCTATTTTTTCTGGGTCGGTACCGGTTAATTTAATTCTAGCTTTGTTCATTCAAATTCTCCTTCTAAATAAAAAAATAATCGTTTACTAGATTCCATGATAATTATATTCAAAAGTAACACATGAAAAATATAGGTTAACAAGTGTTAATATTTTATCTTCAAGTAAAATTATCCATTTGAAAAAATAGTTATCACATGGGAATCCAATTTGAAAAGAAAAAAGTTAATAAGTAAAAGTTAATTTACTTATTTTGCGTCGGTAATGTCTATACACATACCTGCTGCAACTGTTTGACCCATATCACGGATAGCGAATCTTCCCATGTGAGGGATTTCTTTGATTTTTTCAATTACCATAGGTTTTGTTGGTTTGATTGTAACGATTGCTGCATCTCCAGTTTTGAGGAAGTCAGGGTCTTCTTCTTTAGCTTGACCGGTTGCAGGGTCGAGTTTTGTGTCTAATCTTAAGAATGTACAAGCTACTTGTGAGGTGTGTGCGTGGAATACAGGTGTGTATCCAACTGTGATTACACCAGGGTGTTGTAATACAACAACTTGTGCTTTGAATTCTTTAGCTACACTAGGTGGGTGAGCTGTGGTTCCTGCTACGTCTCCACGTTTAATATCGTTTTTACCTACACCTCTTACGTTGAATCCAACGTTGTCTCCAGGTTCAGCTGTTTCGAGAATTTCGTGGTGCATTTCGATAGATTTTACTTCACCAGTTACTCCAGCTGGTTCAAATGCTATGTTGTCTCCAGTTTTTAAGATACCGGTTTCTACTCTTCCTACAGGTACTGTACCTACACCAGTAATTGAGTATACGTCTTGAATAGGTAATCTTAATGGTAAGTCTGTTGGTTTTTCAGGTGCTGCGAATTCATCTAATTCTTCGATTAATGTTTTACCGTCATACCATGGTGTGTTGGATGATTTTTCGGTTATGTTATCTCCTTCAAATGCTGATAATGGTATGAAAGGTACTGTTTTAGGATCGAATCCGATTGTTTTGATTAAGTTTCCTACTTCTTCTTTGAGTTCGTTGTATTTTTCTTCTGAGTAGTCAACTAAATCCATTTTGTTTACAGCGATGATGATTTGGTTGATACCTAATGTTCTTGATAAGAAGATGTGTTCTTTTGTTTGTGGCATTACACCGTCGTTTGCTGCAACTACGAGAACTGCTGCGTCTGCTTGTGAAGCACCAGTAATCATGTTTTTAACGAAGTCACGGTGTCCTGGACAATCTACTACAGTGTATTCGTATTTTTTGGTTTCGAATTTTTCGTGAGCAAGATCGATGGTTACTCCTCTTTCTCTTTCTTCTCCGAGTTTGTCCATAACAAATCTGAATTTGTCTTCTCCTTCATCTAATTGTTGTTCTGCGATAGCACCTGATAATAATAAAAGGTGTCCTACTAATGTTGATTTACCGTGGTCTACGTGACCAATTACTGCTAAGTTCATATGTTCTTTTGCTTTTGCCATTATATTTCCTCCATATTAATATAACATGTGTTTTGAATATAATTTATAAATC
The DNA here is from genome assembly GCA_003266145.1 of Methanosphaera sp. SHI613. GTDB lineage: Archaea > Methanobacteriota > Methanobacteria > Methanobacteriales > Methanobacteriaceae > Methanosphaera. Next base: position 13,549 of record MVJJ01000145.1, on the reverse strand, counting down.
AGGAACTATTTTTTCATATAGTGTGATTTATAATTGTTAGTAAGCCGATTGCTAGATTATTTATCCAGAGAACGTCCTCTAACTTTGTAATAAAAGAAATGTATTCATACAAAGAAATATAACAGGGAATGTTATATTCCCTTGTAAAATATATTTCATATTATCTTTATGTACATTAATTAAATTACAATAAATTTTTTTTATCACTTATTGTTTATGTCAGTTGTTATTAATATACTTTATTAATATCATCTATTACTCAAAATATTTCAATAAATGAATAAGCTTTTAATTTGCTTTTAGGATTAAATTTTAGATTTGTTTTTAGAAATAGACAATATAATAAGTTATTAAAAAAAAGTAAAAGAAGTTTACTATCAATGTAGTAAGCTTATCCTAAGTAGTGATCAGGTCCATATGGTTCTGGGTTTAGACCTTTTCTTTGACGGATTTCTTTTACGATTTGGTTTTGTAATTCTCTTGGAATTCTTTCGAATCCTGAGTTTTCAGTTGACCAGATACAACGTCCTTCAGCTGCTGAACGGATGTCACCAGCAAATCCGAACATTTCTGCTACAGGTACTTTTGATTCGATGGTTGACATGTCTCCTTCTTGACCCATTTCTACAATTTGACCTCTTCTGTTTTGTACTTCACGGGTAGCTGCACCCATGTAGTCTTGAGGTACGCTTATGTATACTCTTTGCATAGGTTCCATGAGGGTAGGTTGAGCAAGCATTACAGCTCCGTATATAGCTTTTCTTATAGCAGGTAATACCTGTGCTGGTCCACGGTGAACTGCGTCTTCGTGGAGTTTTGCATCCATGAGGTTGATTCTGAATCCCATAGCTTTTTCGTTTGCTAATGGTCCGCTTTCTAATGCTGATTCGAATCCTTCGAGTAATAATTCTTTGATTTCTGCTAGGTATTGGATACCACGAGTCATGTTAACGAACATACAGTGTTTGTATACATCCCATACACGTTTTGCTTCGTCTTTGTCCATACCAGCGTCTTGGAATTTTTTAGCTTCTTCTTTACCTTTTACTCTACCTTCTTCGATTATACCTTCATTGATAGCTTCCATTAAGTTTTCAGGTAATGGTTCAATGTCAATGTAGAATCTGTTGTGTTTGTTAGGTGATTTACCTTCAACGTTTGTAGCTGTACCGGCGATGGTTTCACGGTATACTACGATAGGTTCTGAAGTTTCCACTTCTACACCTTTTTCGTTGATTCTGTAAATCATAACTTCTAAGTGTAATTCACCCATACCGGCAAGTAAGTGTTCACCGGTTTCTTCGTTAATTTCTACACGGATTGTTGGGTCTTCTTTACTTACCTGTCTTAATACTTCAATAAGTTTTGGTAAGTCTTTTGTGTTTTTAGCTTCTACTGCTACTGTTACTACTGGTTCAGATATGTGTTCTAAACTTTCGAATGGTGCAATGTTGTGGTCTGCATCTGTGATGGTTTCCCCTGCAACTGCTCCTCTAGCACCGGTAATAGCTACGATGTTACCTGCTGGTACTGCATCGGTGTTGATTCTTTCAGGACCCATATATACTCCTACTTGTTGGGTTCTTGCTTTGCTCATTGAACCTACGAAGAATATTTCTGATCCTTTTTCGATTGATCCACCGTATACACGACCGGTTGCGATTTCACCTGCGTGTTTGTCGATACTTACATCTGTTACCATTACAGCAAGTGGTGATTTTGAATCGGTATTTATCATACCTTGTCCTTCGACTGATTCGATATCTCCAGACCATACTTTAGGAATTCTGTATGCTTGTGCTACTTTTGGACTTGGTAAGTGTTCTACTACCATTCCTAAGATAACTTCTTCAATTTTGATTTTTTGAGCTAATTCTTTTTGGTTATCTTCGTTACAGTATGCTACGATATCTTTGAATGTGATTCCGGTTTTTTGCATGTGTGGTACGTTGATACCCCAGTTGTGGTATGCTGAACCGAATGCTACTGAACCGTCTTCGATTCTTACCTGCCAGTCATCTTTGTATTGTTCAGGAGCCATGTTTTTGATGAGTTTGTTTACTCCTGCAATGATTTTGATGAATCTGTTCTGTAATTCTGCATCGTCAAGTTTTAATTCGTTGATTAGTCTGTCTACTTTGTTGATGAAAAGTACTGGTTTTACATTTTCTTTTAATGCTTGTCTGAGTACTGTTTCTGTTTGAGGCATTACACCTTCTACTGCACATACAACTACTACAGCACCGTCTACTGCTCTCATTGCACGTGTTACGTCTCCACCAAAGTCTACGTGACCTGGAGTATCGATGAGGTTGATTAGGTATTCGTTGTCATCGTATGTGTGAACCATTGATACGTTTGCTGCATCGATGGTAATACCTCTTTCCTGTTCCTGTTCATCGAAGTCCAATAGTCTTTGATCTCCAGCTAAATCTGCTGAAATCATTCCTGCACCTGCTAGGAGGTTATCGGATAATGTTGTTTTTCCGTGGTCGATGTGAGCTACAATACCGATGTTTCTGATGTATTCTGGCTCGTACATTAATTCTTTGATTTTATCTACCATTTGATCTCGTCGACTCAAATATATCACCTAAGTATTTAATTATAATAATTTATGTTTAAAGTTTAGTTTATACTTTTTATATTTCAAAGTATTTGTTTGATTTATCACTTTATTAACTCAGAACATGAAAATATCTCTTGATTAATAGTGTATGTGATAAATAATTTTTAATTCTTAAAAAAAATAAAAGAAAGAATTATAAATTCAAAATCTAGTGTGCAGATCTTGCTACTCTTTCTTTTTCTTCTTTTTTCTGTACAGCGAAGCTTCTTGAATCTTCATCAGCTGCGAGTAATATTTCATCAGCTAAACATTGTGCTGCTGATTTTTTGTTTTTGAATGCTGATTGCATTGCACCTTTTGTGATGAAACCTAATGAGAGGTCTACTCTTCTTTGTGGTGCTATATCTACAGCTATTTGGTAACCGATACCACCGTATTTTATACGGGTTGTTTCTTCTCTAGGTGCTGTGTTTTCTACAGCTTTTACTAATACTTGTATAGGATTCTGTTCGGTTTTTTCGTGGATGATTTCTAATGCATCTTCTACCATGGAGTATGCTTTATTTTTCTTTCCACTGTTTCTTTCGGTTCTCATTACCTTGTTCATTAATCTTTCTACAATTGATACTTTGGATTTAGCGAATTGTCTTTTTACGTGACGTCCCATAGTGTGTGGTACAACAATTTCATCTAAGCAAATGTAGTTTTGTAATCCCATATCTTCTACTGTAACTTCTGTTACATCCCATTTGTCAAATAATTTAAAGCTCATATTAATTAAACTCCTGCATGTAAATTAATTACCTTACTGGTTTTTCGATTTTTCCACTTACCATTTCTGATAAAGCTACGTTGTTTACTTTTGTAACTTTCCATCTTACTCCAGGAATATCACCCATGGACCTACCTGATGGTCCTCCGATTCCTTCAATCATTACTTCGTCGTGTTCATCGATAAAACCGATAGCTCCGTCACCTGGTGCGAAAGCTGTAATTTGTTTACCGTTTTTAATTAATTGAACTCTTACACATTTTCTTATAGCAGAGTTAGGCTGTTTTGCTTCTATACCTACTTTTTCAATTACAATTCCTCTAGCTTGAGGTGATCCTTCTAGTGGATCTGCTTTAATATCTAATCCGAGGGTTTTACGTTTGTATTGTGTGTCTTTCCATCGGAAGTTTTGTCTGTTGTCTTTTAATTTTTTTGCTGCGAATAATCCTGGCAAATTTATTCCTCCATTTATACATTAATTATTCTATTCAAAGTTTTTTTTAATAAAACAACTTCTACATGTATATATGCGATATAATTTTTTTTCACATTTACAAGCAAAGTCATTATTTGTGATGTTGCACTTTTTATTTACGTACTTTTCATCATAGTTTTTAGTATTAACTGAGTTTCTTTAAAGAATTTAGGTAGTTGATTCAGAGTATAAAATCACTTATCAAACCTAAAATTCAAATCATAAATATGGTTATTTTATGATTATATTACTAATTTCAAATTGTCTTTTAGCAAATTGTCTAGCTCGCCGGATATTATGACCATTTTTACCAATGACATTTTTCTTATCCTTTGAGTCGACATCCAAGGTGGCGATTTTGTTACCTTTACTATCCGTAGTAAACTCTACTGAATTTACATTAGCAGAAGATAATAAATTTTTTATAAATTCGCCTGGGTCATCGGAGTGTTCTATTATTTCAACACTCTTATCAACTGATTTTTGCATCTTAGCAATAGTACTACCACGTTTTCCTATTGCTAAGCCCATGTCTCCTTTTTTTACCAAAAAAGTAACTCTATCATGTTCGTCATCAACAATGCAATCTTTAACAACCGCATTGGTAACAGTTTCAAACAATGCAATATATCTAATCTCATTGCCTGTGAATTTGACGGACATAATTTTCATTTACTCCTTAATCTCTAATATATTAGAGTCTCCAGGTTCTTGGATTATTAAAGTTGTTACTGTGAATGGTTTACCACAGATAGAACCTAATTCCACACTAGAACCTTCAAAAGTGTATACTGGTATATTTGATAATTTTGAATATGTTTCAACATCATCTTTTAAAGCTTTTGGAGCATTGTTAGCGATAACTACTAATTCTCCATTTCCAAGTTTGATTGCTTGGACTGTTTTATTGGATCCTAATATAACCTTACCAGTATCTACGGCTACACGGATTCCTCTTTCTATATCCATTTGTTGCCTCCTAATTAATTAATATCTTTCATATTTATGCCAACTGACCCCGTACCATGAGGTATAGGTTGACCTACAATGACATTCTCGATAATACCTGAGAGTTTATCGGTTTCTCCACGAATACTAGCGTTTAGTAAGTGTTTGCCGGTTTCCTCAAATGCTGCTCTTGCAAGTACACTTGATTTTTCACCACTAATACCATGACGTCCAATGGATTTTACAAAGCCATCAACAGTCATCATATCAGCAACTAACATAATATGTCTTATGTCTACACTAAGCCCTTGTTCTTCCATGGTTGTATATAACTCATGAATGATGGCATTTCTTGCTGCCTCGATACCAAGAACTTTTTCAATTTCATAGATATCGTTTGTAGTTGTCCTAACTATATCGACACCAGGTAGTTTTAATATAGCGCCGATATTGGAACCTTCAGTGTGAATTACCCACTCATCGTGTTCGTTACGAATAACTACTTTACCAATACCTTTAACACCACTAATCTGAAGATCTCTGATTTTATCTGCAAGTAATCTTAATTCTCGAATACCATGTGAAATTTTTTCTTCATCTTTAGAAAATGTGGTTTCAAAACTCAGTACATTATTATCTATTTTTACTTGTTTAAAAGTTTTATCAATCACACTTAAAATTTCATTAACATCAAGACGTCTTTCATCAATGATGTCCTGATCAATTTCAGCGGTAATGACATTATCCATATAATTTACTTGGAAGTTTTTGATTATATCGTTTAATGTGATTTTACCGATGGTGTTACCCATTTTCTGAATGAATTCATCGTCCTGATTATATTCATCAGTGAAGTATATGTCCATTGTAGGCGTTGAGATTTTCTTACGAGCATCCACTACCTCAATAAGACGAGGAAGACCCAGAGTTACGTTTAACTCTACTACCCCTGCATAGTGGAAAGTACGCATGGTCATCTGTGTACCAGGTTCCCCTACAGATTGAGCGGCAATAGTTCCTACTGATTCTCCAGGTTCAACTTCTTCACGTTCATAAGCCTCTTTGACTTTAAGAATTAAAGTTTCAGATTCTTCATCACTTAAATCGTTACGATTACATGCATCAGTGATTTCCTGAACAAGTTTTATCGGAAAATAACTTGCACCGACTTGGTTAACAATATTTTGAACTTCATCTAAATCCATAAGATCACCCTTATTTACCTGCCGCATTAGATTCTAATCTCATTTCTTCAATTAACTTATCTAAATCAGCAATTTTTCCATAATCACTTTTTGCTGGGTTAATTCCATCTTCCCCATATTTGAACTGAACAATGACACCATTGTTGTCCCTTACAGTTCCGTCTTCATGTACGCTTAAGTCGTGTAACGCATTTACAAGACGTCTCTGCATGTAACCACTCTGTGCTGTACGAATAGCTGTATCTACCAGTCCTTCACGTCCACCCATAGCGTGGAAGAAGAATTCAAGCGGGTCAAGTCCATGCTTGTAACTGCTGTGTACGAATCCACTTGCCTTTGAACCAACGTCCCCCTTGTGGAAGTGTGGTAATGTACGGTCTATATAACCTCTGTTAATACGACCTCCACGAACAGCCTGCTGACCTACACAGGTAGCAATCTGGGTGAGGTTTAACATTGAACCCCTTGCACCGGTAAGTGCCATGATTACAGCACTGTTTGATGTTGTGAAGTAACGTTCTGCGATAACCCCTGTGTTATCCCTAGCTTCCCCTAGCACTTGCATGATTTTCATCTCAAGTGTTTCACGTAGGCTACGTCCAGGTAACGCTTCAAGTTCACCGTCTTCATATGTTTGGATAAGACGTTCCACTTTCTGATCGGATTCTTCGAGAAGTTCTGCGATACGTTCTTCAGCCTCTTTTGGAATTTCCTCGTCAGCTGTACCGGTTGTGAATCCTCTTTGCATTACACCACCGAATACTGCGAGTTTTGTAGCATGATCAAGGAAGTATCTTGCTTCTGAAGGACCGAATTGTTTTACGATAGCATCAAGTATCTTACCACTACCGGAACCGTATCCCTTATCATCCACTACTCCTTGTAGTAACTGACCATTACTTATCACTACGTAAGCGTCGTATTCACAGTTTTCATATTTACATTCTTCACATTTTCTACAAATCTCCGCCTTATATACGAGGTTGAGTTTGTCAGGAAGTAGTAAACTGAATACTTCTTTACCTGTCCAAGGTTCACCTTTAGCTTCAGGTAATGCCATTTTAGCTCTTTTGATTATTTGTAGAGCCTTATCTTCTTCAAAGACTGTGTCTCTGTGTGTAAGTAAGTATGCACCTGTAATGTGGTCGTGGATAGCACCGATAATTGGACCACCGTAACGAGGTGACAGGATGTGTTCCTGTACTTTCATGATGTTGTTTGCTTCCGCACGTGCTTCAGGTGTTTGGAATACGTGCATGTTCATTTCGTCACCGTCAAAGTCCGCATTGTATGGTGGACATACACATAGGTGTAACCTGAAGGTCTTGTATGGAAGTACTCTTACTTCGTGAGCCATCATTGACATACGGTGAAGTGATGGTTGACGATTGAATAATACTATATCCCCATCGATGATGTGTCTTTCAACGATATATCCAGGCTCAAGGTTTTCCATTGCCGCTTCCTTGGTTTCATCATAGACTCTTATTTTACGTCCATCAGGTCTTATGATATAGTTTGCACCAGGATGAACATTGGAACCATTGCTTATGTATTCTTTCATCTTGTCTATGTTCCATTTTGTTACGGTTATAGGTACGGTGATTTCCTTTGCAATCATCTCAGGAACACCCACTTCATTTATACTGATGTTAGGATCCGGTGAGATAACTGTACGTGCTGAGAAGTTTACACGTTTACCTGCAAGGTTACTTCTGAACCTTCCTTCCTTACCTTTCAATCTTTGAGCTAATGTTTTTAATGGCCTACCTGATCTGTGTCTTGCAGGTGGCACTCCACTTGCCTCATTATCGAAGTAGGTTGTTACGTGATATTGAAGTAATTCCCATAAGTCCTCAACGATTAGCTGTGGAGCTCCTGCTTCCATATTTTCTTTCAGCCTTTGGTTGATACGTAATATGTCCACAAGTTTATGGGTTAAATCATCCTCTGAACGTTCACCGGTTTCAAGGGTAATTGATGGTCTGACTGTTACAGGTGGTACTGGAAGTACTGTTAATACCATCCATTCAGGTCTTGCTACTTCCTTGTTTATACCGATGTATATGTAATCTTCTTCAGGTATGTTTTCTAATCTTTCACGTACTTCACTAGCTGTTAATTTGTAATTTCCTTCAACGATGGAAATAGGTTTGTCGATTTTTATCTCAATCTGTTCTTCTTCACAGTGTGGACATTTTTCCTTTTTAGCTGCTACATGAATCTGTTTTAAGATTTTGGAAATATCTTCACCATTAGCTATTCTTTCTTCAAGTTTGTCATGGTATTTTTCCTTTTCTGTATCGCTTAAAAGAACACGACCACAGCTACGACAGGTTGACCTTAATATTTTATGTATTGTATCTGCAAATCCTACGTGAATAACAGGCCTTGCAAAGTTAATATGTCCAAAGTGTCCTTGACAGTCTCCACCTTTAGAACCGCAGGTACGACATTTAAGTCCAGGATCGATTACTCCAAGTCTTGGATCCATTAATCCTGCTTCTATTGGATAACCATCTTCATCATATGTATCTGGAGTTACTATTTTGGTTACGGACATTTTCCTGATTGTTTCAGGAGACATTAAACCAAAATCAATTTCAGATATCTTTTTAATTATTCCTTTCAACTATTAATCCTCCTTGCAAATATAGCTATGCCTTATCCTCTAATACAAGATTTGGAGATATACATAGTGATTTAAGTTCATCTAACAACAATTTAAATGCGTATGAAATTTCCACAGGGAATGTTTCTGTTTCACCACAGATTGAACAGTATGTTCTGTCACGTATTTTATCCCTTACTGCAAGTCTTCCACAGTCTCCACAGATTAATGCTTCGTATTTGTCTGATTCATCAAGAAGTCTTTCCTTTAAGGATAATGCTGCTCCGTGAGCGATTAGACAGTCACGTTCCATTTCTCCGAATCTGAGTCCACCTTCTCTTGCCCTACCTTCGGTAGGCTGACGAGTAAGTACCTGTACAGGACCACGACTTCTAGCGTATACCTTGTCTGATGTCATGTGGTGTAGTTTCTGGTAGTATGCTACTCCTACAAAGATTTCTGCTTTGAATCTTTCACCGGTTATACCGTTGTATAACTGTTCACGACCGTGGGTTTCAAATCCGTTTTCACGTAGCAGACGTTTGATTTCTTCCTCAGGTACACCAGTAAATGGTGTTCCGTCAATACGTTTACCTTCCATACATCCTGCTTTACCTGCAAGCATCTCAATAATCTGTCCGATAGACATCCTTGATGGAATAGCGTGAGGGTTTATCATTAAGTCAGGACACATTCCGTTTTCATTAAACGGCATGTTTTCTTGAGGAACTATTAGACCTAATACTCCTTTCTGACCGTGACGTGATGCGAATTTGTCACCGTATTCAGGTTGTCTGTGATCTCTTACCTTTACTTTAGCAAGTTTGCTTCCTTCAATGGTTTCTGTCAGCATTACCTTATCTACGATACCATGTTCACCGTGACGAACCGTGACACTTGTTTCACGTCTTCTCTCGGCTACCGTACCGAATTCATCCACATCTTCCAGGAATCTAGGAGGGGATGTTTTACCGATAAGTACGTCTCCGGAGTTTACTGTTACTTCAGGGTTTATCAATCCGTCTTCATCAAGATTTTTATAAACCTCTTCTGAACGGTATCCGCGTACCATGTTTTCAGGATATTCAAAGTGATCTTCCTGTCCACCAGGATATCTTCTTTCGGATGCTTCATATGAACGGAAGAAAGATGATCTACCTAGTCCACGTTCCAATGCTGCCTTGTTCATCACAAGTGCATCTTCCATGTTATATCCCTGGTATGATAGAATCGCAACTACAAAGTTTTGACCGGATGGTCTTTTATCATACTCTGTGGATTCCATACTTTTTGTCTTTACTACAGGCATCTGTGGTTGATGTAATAGATGTGCACGTGTATCTGTTCTTAGATTATAATTTGACACGTATAACCCTAATGCCTGTTTTGTCATACCTGCTTCCATGGTATTCCTAGGGGAAGAGTTATGGTTAGCATATGGGATAATTCCTGCACATATACCGAGCATTGTTGAAGGATCTATCTCAAGATGTGTATGTTCAGGGGTTAAATCCTCTTCAAACATTGCAATATATGCGTTTTCTTCTTCTTCTGCGTCGATATATTCTATGATACCGTTGTGTATGAGGTCAAACCATTTCAGTTTTCCTGATACCACATCGTCAATGATTTCATCTGTAAGTTTTGATACACCATCTTCAACTATTACTAATGGTCTTCGAGCTCGTCCCGGATCTGTGAAAATAAATACTTCTTTATTTTCTTCATAATAAGTAATGTTTAACTCATTAGTCAACTCATTAGATCTTCTTTTGGCTTTAACTTCTTCTACAAATGCTTCTGGATCTTCTGTTGTTCCAATTAATTTACCATTTATATATACTTTAACTGTTGCCATATAATTCTCCCCGTGTTTATTCTAGATTATGATCTAATGGTGTGATTAAATCCATTGCCTTAATATCCTTTTCAATATCCTTTAACGGATATCCTTCAGATATTTTGGTTATGACTGCAAGGTTTTTTACCAAACCACAGTTTGGTCCTTCCGGTGTTTCGTTTGGACATATTTTTCCAAATTGCGTTGGGTGCAAATCTCTTGCTTCGAAGTGAGGTTGACTTCTTGAAAGCGGACTTACTACACGTTTAAGGTGTGATAATGTACCCATGTAACTGGTTCTGTCCAACAGCTGGCTAACACCTGCTCTTCCTCCAACCCAGTTACCTGTTGCAATTGCATGCTTTATGTTTTCAGTAATTACATCAGATCTTACTGCCTGTTTTACGGAAGGTTCCTTTCCTCTTGAAAGACTACGTTCCAATTGATAGGTCATATCCCTTGTGAGTGATGTGAAAGCTACTCTGAAGAGGTCTTCCATTAAATCTCCGGATACTCTTAATCTTTTGTTAGCGTAGTGGTCCTTATCGTGAGGTTCACGTTCGCCATTAATAACTTGTAAAAGCATATCAGTCATTTCAGCAAGATATACTGCCTTATCTATACGGTCTTCAGGAGCAACCCCTACGTGAGGTAATAGATAACGGTCAATTACATCTTCTGCTCTTTTAATTCTATACTCTTCGGTCATTCCTTTTGCTACCCTGTTACCGATGTATTTAACGGCATCATATTGAGTGTTGATACCTGTGGTTTGTATATCATCAATCAATAGGAACTGCGTATTGATATCCTCGGATACGCTGTTTACCAAGTCTACATCTTTTTCAAATCCAAGTGCCCTTAGTAGGATTACAAGTGGTATTTCACCAGGAACATAAGGGAATGAAATTCTTAAAAATACACCTTTTTTATGAGGTTTTCTGTATTCTAAAGTTATTCTTGCACGGAATCCACTTTTAATAGAAGTTACAACTGCACGTGCTCTTCTATCTGCCTTATCTTTTTCACTCTGTTCTAAGATAATTTTGTTTGGTGCAATTTCTTCCATTGTAACGATAGCTCTTTCTGAACCATTTACAATAAAGTAACCTCCAGGGTCTTGTGGATCTTCACCAACTTTTTCTAACTCTTCAGCATTTAAACCATGTAAGTGACATGCTTTTGATTTAAGCATGACAGGTAACTCACCTATATATACTTTTTCCATCTCATAATCTTCACTGTCTCCCTTTACAAGAGCCATGTCAAGATACATATGGGCTGAATAGTTAAGATTTCTTAACCTTGCTTCAGCAGGTTCTATAATAGTTTTTGAACCATCAGCTTCTTTGATAAATGGTTTTACTATCTCAACATCACCTGTTTTAATAGTATATTCCCCATGATCTAAGGTTATTGGTTCAGTTATATCGACAATTTCCTGAATTTTATTATCCAAGAAATCATTATATGAACGTATATGGTGATCAACGATATCATATTCATCAAAAAATGAATCAACTAACGACCATGCGTTTTTAGTCATATATCCATCTCCCAATACAAAAGAATCATAAAAATAATATTACACACTACTCTACTATATTTTGATTCTTCTTAAAATATCAATCAACTACTGACAATACTTGATAAACTAAAAAGAGAGTATAAAAAAACCTAACAACATGCTTTAATATTACACACCCCTAAGTGATGGTAATTGGATGGATAATATTATTTAGATTAAGTGATAAAAAAAATAGGATTAACTTCATTAAATTCCTTTAACAGCACACCCATGAAACATAGAATCCTCTTCAAGTAGATAAAACAACTTACATAGAGTCCTCTTGATAGTAACCTATCAACATTCATAGAGTCATCATGACGATGACCATGCCTTTGCAATTAAAAAAATCTAACAAAAAAATACAAAGAATATCATTCAGATATCATATAAAAAATCCAATTTATAAATAACCCATCACTTAATCTAACAACATATATCAAAGATTACCTAAATTTAAATTATAAAAAAATTTTATAAAGCAAAAAAGCCAATTAATCTCTGAATTATAATCATTAGATATTATTATAAACTTATTTTAAATATATCAAATATTCTACAAAAAAATCAAAGCTTAAAATCCAAAATAAGATTTAATGCCTCAATTAAATTACTTTTTTCATATTGAATTTTAGAATAACGTTTTTCAAATCCTACGCTTGAATAAACATAGAATTCTAAAATCTGATTAAGGAAACATGATTTAACATTTAATTCTATAAATTAATACGTATATCATATGTATATACTACATCATATAAATATGTTGGTATGATGTGTGAACATCGATAGTGACAATAGATGAATGATAAAATCAGGTCATCAGTTCATTGATTAAATTTGAAGATTAACATATCCTTCCATCATGTGACATAACGAAAAATCAGGATAACCTTGATAAATAAATAGAAAAAAATCAGAAATGTGAAAAATAATTTTATAATTAAAAAAAGAGATTTATAAAAAAGAGAATTATTCTCTTACCATACGATATGCTACGAAAACACCGGCTGTTTCACTTTTTCTGGTAATTTTTAGCATATCTCCAACCTTTGCTCCTATAGCTTTGACTACAGGATCTGCAGGTAATATTTTTGGAATTTGATCTCCGGTTACATTCAATTCATCAAGAACCTCTTGTGCCTCTTCTTCAGACAATATAACATGTTCCGGAACTAAATTATGTTGTAGTATATCAACGTTCAAAGTAATGACCTCCAATTTAATCATCTGATAATGTTAACATTCGTCAATCCTATTAATAGATTAAAGTATAGTTATATTTTTAATACTATAAAATAATTTCTAAAGAAAAATTTAATTTTAAAAACGGGCCTGACGGGAATTGAACCCGCGACCATCTGGTTAAGAGCCAGGCGCTCTCCCATACTGAGCTACAAGCCCACATAAAAATATGCCAATAGGCAAAAAAATATATAGAATTTAATTTAAAATAGATTGTAAAATTAATTGAATAATAAAAACGGGCCCGACGGGAGTTGAACCCGCGACCGCCTGGTTAAAAGCCAGGCGCTCTCCCAGACTGAGCTACGAGCCCCAAT
>MVJJ01000175.1 GCA_003266145.1 Methanosphaera sp. SHI613 | reverse complement strand
TTGAAAATTAATAAATAAAATATACTACAAAAATATATATAGTGATTCTATTTGAAAATTTATACCGTATTTGTAGAAGCAAAAACTCCAGGTAACATAGGATTTCTTGCAAGATGTATGAAAAACTTTGATTTTAAGAAAATGGTACTGATAAATCCATGTGAACTTGATGAAAGTTCATATTATCAAGCAGTGCATGCACAAGACATTGTGGAAAATGCTTTAATCTATGATTCATTGGAAGAGTTTATTCAAGAAAAAAACATTGCAACAATCATAGGAACTAGCGGAAGTCCTGGCGGCAATCATAACATTAAAAGAATGCCCATTACTCCGGAAGAATTGGGAAAGACCATAAATACAAATGGTAATGTAGCATTACTATTTGGACGTGAAGGAGATGGTCTGACTAATGATGAAATAAACCTATGTGATATTCTGGTAAGTATACCTACAAGTGATGAATATCCTATCATGAATATTACGCATGCTGCTTCTATTATTTTTTATGAAATATTCAAGAATAAAAAAGAATACCCTGTAGACAGTATTGATATTACAACTAAAGAGGATAAGGATGTGTTGACAACCCAGATTAACATGATTATATCCAAATTGGATTATCCTGAACATAAACAAATCATAGTTAAAAATATCGCAAAACATATACTTGGAAGATCATTTATAACAGGTAGAGAAGCAAAAACATTACGTGGAACACTCAAACGTATAAATCAAAGAATCAATAATAACAATGAGGAATAAAAATGGCAATACTTAGTGATGTGGATATAGAAAAATATTTAGATGAAGGCAAAATTGTTATTGATCCTATAGAAGATGATAAACAGATACAACCATCAAGTGTGGATTTGAGATTAGGCGATGAATTCAAAGGATTTAAAATTGTTACAAAACCATTTATAGATCCATTCGACCAGACAGACCTTGAATCATACATGGATTCATTAACTGTAGAAAAGGGTGAACCATTCATTATTCATCCGGGAGAATTTACACTGGCAACGACATATGAATATGTTAAAATACCTGAGGATATTGTTGCACGTGTAGAAGGCAGATCATCTATGGGTCGACTGGGTATTACAATGCACGTTACAGCAGGATACATCGACCCGGGCTTTGAAGGTAAAATCACATTGGAGATATCCAATATCGGTAAGATGCCTGTAGCCCTATATCCTGGTCAACGGGTATGTCAAATAGTATTTGAAACTATGACTTCACCATCTGCTAAACCATACGGCCATGAAGATCGTGACAGTAAGTATATGAAACAAACCGGGCCACAGGTTAGTAAAATAAAACAAGATTTTGATATTAAAGGAGGTAAATAATGACAAATGAAGAAATGATGAGTATAGCAAAGAAACGTGGAATATTATATCCGTCATTTGAAATATACTCTGGTGTTGCAGGTTTTTATGATTATGGACCAGTAGGAGGATTATTAAAAACAAACATAATGAATCTATGGAGAGAATATTATGTTAGCAAAGAGCGTTATTTTGAAATCGAAGCACCTACCGTAATGCCAAAAGAAACCCTTAAGGCATCAGGACACGTTGATAACTTTACTGACCCAATGACACAATGTAGTGAATGTAAAGAGATTTACCGTGCAGATCATATTATAGAAGAAAATATAGATAGGGAAGTTGAAGGATTACCTGATGAAACATTAACACAAATTATTAATGACAACAACATCGTCTGTACCGATTGTGGTGGAAAACTGGACGATGTTAAAAGTTATAACCTAATGTTTAAAACTCAAATAGGAGCTAGTGGAAAACAGGTAGGATATATGAGACCTGAAACTGCACAGGGAATATTCATAGCATTTAAGCGTATAAGCAGATTTTACAAGGATAAACTTCCATTCGGTATCGTGCAGTTAGGTAAATCATACAGAAATGAATTATCACCTAGACAGGGAGTAATAAGATTAAGGGAATTTACACAAGCCGAAGCGGAAATATTTGTTGACCCATCAGATAAGACCCATAGAAATTATGAAAATATCAAAGAACTTGAATTGAAACTTTACGGTCAAAAACAACAATTAAATAATGAGGAACCTATTACAGTACTGGTAAAAGATGCCATTGACAACAACATAGTAAGCAGCCAGACATTAATCTACCAGATAGTTATTGCCAAAAGCTTCCTAAGTGACCTTGGAATTCCTGATGAAGCAATCAGATTCAGACAACACTTACCTGATGAAATGGCTCATTATGCCATTGACTGTTGGGATGCAGAGGTAAAAACAGACCAGTATGGATGGGTTGAAATAATAGGTATTGCAGACAGAACCGACTTTGACCTACAGTCACACATCAAACACAGTAAGGAAGATTTAAGCGTATTTAAGGAATTTGATGAACCAAAAGAGGTTACCGTCACAAAAACATCATTCAATATGAAGAAGTTCGGCCCAACATTCAAGAAAGACTCATCCAAGGCAAAGGAAATACTTGAAAATACCGACGCAGATGTCATACTCAAATCATTTGAACAAAACGGCGAATACACATTCAACATTGATGAGACTGAATACACGATAGATGATAGCTTTGTAAGCTTCGAGACAGTTACGGAAAAAATCAAGGGAGAAAGAATAATTCCTCACGTAATAGAACCATCCTATGGTATTGACAGAATAATCTATTCCACATTACTACATTCCTACACCGAGGATAAAAATGAAGAAGATGAAGTAAGAAAATATCTTAAAATCCCTGCAAAGGTAGCTCCTATAAAGGTAGCCGTGCTTCCACTGGTTAACAAAGAAGCACAGGTAGACCTGGCAAGAGATATAGAAAATACTCTTAGGGATAACAATATCATTACCAGCTTCGATACAAGTGCTACAATCGGTAGACGATATGCAAGAGCAGATGAAATAGGTATTCCATATGCAATTACCGTCGACTATGATAGTGTTGAAGACAAGAAGGTTACTATAAGAAATAGGGATACATTCAAACAAAAAAGGGTATCCATTAAACAGGTCCCAATGCTGATTAGTCAATTGATTAATGGATTTATTGAATTTGATGAAATAGAAGAGTAGATAACCATGATTATTGATGCTCATATACACTCTGATTCAAGGCCCGTGGAAGACTTTAAAGATATCAGTATCGCCGGGGTTAAAGCCGTTGTAAGTTGTGCCTATGATCCTCTAAAGATGAAGCAGTCAAACGTGTGTTTTGAACACTTCGACAGAATATTGAATGTTGAAACAAAACGTGTCGGCCAACATGGAATCAAGTATCTCATCGCATTAGGAGTACATCCACGTGCAATTCCTGCAGATTACTCCAATGTTCTTGAAAAATTGCCTGAATATTTATCCGAAGACGATGTTATTGCCATTGGTGAGATTGGATTGGACAGCGCAAGCCAATTGGAACAGGAGGTATTCATCAAACAGCTTCAACTGGCAGATAGCCTTAACTGTAATGTGATTGTTCATACGCCGAGAAGCAATAAGGCAGTTGTTACAGACAAAATCATGGAACTGATTGATGAAAACATTAAACCACAACTGGTACAGCTGGATCATGTTGACTTCTCGATTGTCGATAAGGTAATTGAAAAGGAGTACACACCGGCAATAACTGTTCAACCATTGAAAATGAGTGTTGAGGATACTATAAAAGTCTTTGATGAATATGGTTTTGATAAGTTTATAGTGGATAGTGATATGAGTTATGCTCCTTCTAATCCTATGAGTCTGGCTAATTTAAAACATGAATTAGAAGTAAACGGTTATCCAAAAGAGGATATTGATAAGGTTATGTATAAAAACTTCATGAAATTCCACAACATGAAATCGTTGTGATTATTTTTATTTCTCTTTCCATCTTTTTTTTATTATGAAAAAAATAGTTATTTGTTTGTTAAAAAAAGATAGGCCTTCTTCTAAAGAAAAAATGGGAGAAAGTGATTTATCTTATTTAATGTGTTAATAAGACAATATCTTTAGGAACTACTACAATAACATTTTTTGTACTTCCAAGCAGTACTACTTGAGCCCCTGTTGATTGTTTAAACTCTTTAATCATTGAACCTAATTTAGCAAATTCAGAGGAACGTCTTTCTTGGATATATTTTAAATCAATTATTGCAGGTACCCCTGTTTTATTAACATTATCCAACTCATCATTTAACGTGTATACTGATTTGACTTTTATTAAACGAATAGTATCTATGTTTGCTCCCCTATCTGGCTCAATTAGTATTGTGTCATCATCATGTTCTACTGTGATGTCATCAAAGTCATCATCATAGTCAGAGTATGAATCGCCTATTGATGATATGATACTGTCATTTAACATTTTTTGATTATCGTTAAAACTTTGATCCACGTTAAACTCGCCATCATATTCTCTATCTATTGATTTTTTAACATTTACTGTTAAATCTTTTAAAGAATTTTTCATTTATTCTCACCTACATATTCAAGTACTGCATCTAAGAGACGTTCTATACCACCATTTGAGCCTGTATGGATATCTACAGTTGGTAAAGAGAACTCTTTTTCTATATCCTCTAATGATTCGTCTTGTGAATTTCTTCTGTTGATTGATAAAGCTATAACTTTTGTAGGTTCTACCGCTTCTATAGCATTTAATTCAGTTTTTATTCCAACAGGTTCTCTGAATGGATGATTTGGCCTATGACATAATACTACTGCATCAGGCATTGCTCCGAACAATATTGATGCGGATAATCCTTTTGGATGAGGATTTCCCTGTTCGGTTAAACTGGATTGTCCTTCGACAAATATTATATCAGGATCTTCATTTTCTTCCATATATTTAAGCGTTCCCATAATGACTGCTGGAACATCCATCACAGATAAACTACCTGCACGGAAATTGATATCTGTAGGTTTTTCCAGCCCCATTTCGTCAGTTGAAATAATTATAGCCTTTAAACCACGTTCTTTTGCCAGTTGCCCTAATCTTCTTGTTGTTGTACGTTTACCACATTCCTGTGATGTTCCACCTACAAAAATTACTGGTTTTTTATGTTTGTATGTTATTTTTGGTAGAACTTCAGTACATTTTTCAGGAGCCACACCCATTACTTTCTTTACGTTATCCAATCTGGAACTTATTTGTTTGATTTCAACACCCCTTTGATTAGCGAATTTCAATAGAGATGGGTTGTCTTCGATTGGTAATGATCTAAATGAAGTTAATACATTCTGTCCCAAATCGATAGCCTGTACCGCATATTTTAATGCTGCTCCTTCAGCTCCTATAGGCAACATGATAGCTACCGTTTTTGAATTAGTTGATTCTACCAGTTCCTTTAAATCAGAACCTACAATATGTCCACAAAATTCTTTTCCTTGTTTTTCAACAGAGTCATCTAAAAAACCGGCTGTTTCCACTCCAGGGAAGTTGGAGAATTTTTCCCCTCCTCCACCTGCACCGATTATAATAAATGGACTTAACTGTTCAAAATCTTCATTAGATTTTACTGAATACAAAAAATCACTTCTCCAAGATAATTATTAATTGATAAATTATTTTATTATAATTATACTTTTATTATTAATATAATTTAAAGTATACTATAGTTTTAGAAAAAATTAAATTTTAATGTGGAGGTTAAGTGAAAAAAATAAGCCATAATGGAAGATATTAATAGCGTATCTTTCCTATATGTCTTGTACTTCCCGGATCTAATCCATTGAATATGGATAAGTGGTATATGAACCATTCTAATGGTATTAGCAATATAAATGGAGTTAATAATGGGTCTACATCAGCATAGTCTTCTTGATTGAATATGATATTGTTTACTTCTATTCCTTCACAGAATTTTATTGCCTTAGGTGTGATATCATCTGCTTCATCATTTGATTTGATAAATACAACACTGACACCTTTTTCTACTCTTTCAATTAGTCCATGCCTAAATTCTCCTGAATATAATGGACAAGCATGTTTTTCTGCTCCTTCCATAAACATTGTCATTGCCAATTTATATGCTAATCCATAATTCAATCCACTTCCCATACAATAGAATATATCAACATCCTTGTTTTTCTGAGCTAATTCCTTTGCATCCTCTTGAGTTGATTCGATTAAACTTTCAACTAACTCTGGTAATTGATATAACTGATTTAACATTTCTTCCGTTCTTTGAGATTTAATCATTGAGAAGAATATAACATACAATGAAAATAATTGAGTTATATAAGTCTTTGTACCTAAAATAGCATGTTCTTCACCACATAATGTTACAACAGAGTGGTCTGCTTCCTTTGCCATTGAACTTTCTGCATTGTTAGTTATTGATACCGTTGTTATATTGTATTCCTTTGCTTTCCTTAAAGCTGCTAATGTATCTGCGGTTTCACCAGATTGGGATGTTACTATCAATCCGACATTACTATCCTTTTCCAACATTTGATGATTTACAAATTCGAATCCCGTCTGTACGTCAATATTTATTGTAGAAAATGATTTAATAGCATCTTTAATTGAATAACATGTTGATATTGAACTTCCGCAACCAATTAGAAATATTTTATCGAATTTAGAATAAATCTCGGATATGGATTCCAAATGTTCCTTCTCTGATTCAATTGTATTTTTAAGAGATAATGGCTGCTCCATTATTTCTTGATACATTTCATATTTCATCACATTTACTCCATCTTTCGTTTTATATTTAATAATATATTGCTATTTATTATAGTTATGTTTTTTAACTTATTTATAATATTCTTTAATAAAATATCATAGAAGCATTGATTTCATAGAATAATCTTATTTAATAAACAAATGTAGAAATAATAACATGAAGATAAAAAATCTTAAAAAAGTTAAATATAAAAGTAGGCCAAACAGATTTACCGTCGAATTTATCGATGATGACAACAGCATTCAATTAGCTCATCTGCACGATCCGGGAAGATTAAAGGAATTGCTGATAGAAAACAGGGACATTCTAGTAGAATATGTGGAAGATTATAAGAAAACCAATCGTAAAACTGCATATAATATGATTGCAATATTTCATGAAGACAACTGGGTACTTCTAAACAGCAGCTTTCATAATAGTTTAGTCAAAGAATTGATTGCTGAGAAAAAAATCGATCAACTGAAGAAATATGATGTAAAACAAGCGGAGTATACCTATGGAAATAGCCGATTAGATTTTTTATTGTGTGATGATACGAATAATGAGTTATATCTGGAAGTTAAAGGATGTACCCTTGTGGTAGACCAAACGGCAAAATTTCCTGATGCTCCCACTACCCGTGGAAAAAAGCATGTGGATGAACTGATTAAAATCAAAGAGGAAAATAATGATAGTGCAATAATAATACTTATCCTCCAAAATAATGCTAAAATATTTACGCCAAATTATGATACTGATTTCGCATTTAGTAAAAGCTTGGAAGAAGCATATGCTAAAAATGTTAAGATATATCCCGTGCACATTTTAACGGAATATTCTGATAATACCCTCACTTTAAAATATGGAGGACAGCTGAAATTAAAGTTTAATCCACAATGATTCGGAAAATCACTGTGTTTTTTAATTAGAAGACTTGATGACTGCATAGATTTAAGTGATATTGACTCATAATACGATAATTCTAGTCAAAAGATAATACTTGTCTGATGAAATCAATTAAAACATAATATAAAAAAAGACTGCCCGTTACGCTACACTACAAAATCATCATGAAATGCCCAGTAATAAGGAATATCAAAATATTTAATCATTTCAACAAAACAGTACCACAATTTGTGGATGAAAAATAAAAAAATATTAAAAATAGGAGTACCTAACAATTACTCCTAATGGGGGGGAGGGATATTAAAGATTATCATAGGTTTATATGAAAAAAGAAGTAAAAAACAAAGGCAATAAAATGAATAAGGAGGTTTTATTTCGGGAAAAACATTGATAATCTTGAAGTAAAAATTAAAATAAAAAAAGTACATATGTCATATTGAATTCTAATACAATATCAAGAATTAATATATAAATCAAGATCTCAATATGGTAATTTTTACAATATAAATAGCAAAATAGAGTAATACAAAAACATGCAGGAAATTAGATAATAAAATCTAAATTTCATTCTTAAATATTGTTTTTGAATCTTGTAGATAAAAAAGAAGTTTAAATGGTGTATTTGACTTATTTTTCATGTTTAATAGATTGAATATTTCATTAAATAATTCTTTATGATGTTTTAAAATTGATTGGATATCCTTCCCGTCACCATCGACTCCACTATCTTCTGATAATATGCATTAGTGTATCCTTCTTTTTTCTCCAACCCAATATAAATAATAATAGCCATAACTACCACTTTTATATTAACTGAATTTTAAGTTTTTGATGTAATAACGAAAACTCTGAAATGGAATTGTCGCACCCCCTCTTTTATATAAAAAAAAGTAAAAAACATAGACAATACTCCAAATACAGTCTTACTTTCAAAAAGTAAATCATCACACCAGTATCAATTGAAAAATTATTATCAAAAACATTAATAAAATGTAATGATATAAATAAATATTAATAAACCATAGAATGATAATGATGGCAGACAGAATACTTCAAGGATATGAATTATACAAGAATGATGATGTTATTGTAGAACATTATGAGTCTGGACATGCATTATTTAAAGTAAAAAATAATAAGAAAAATGATTATTATTTGGTTTCAATGATTTATGGTTTTTGGAATTGTGATTGTGCTGATTATCAGTATAGAAATCAACGTGAACCAGGAAGCTTTTACTGTAAACACTTACAAGCAGCACAGTTTAAACTTCTGGATATATTGAATGATTTGAATAATAAATAATATGAAGAGTAGTATTATGAAAATTGAAGATTTATTAAAACCATGCCCTAAATGCGGTTCTAAAGATAAAACACAACATAGAGATTTTGAAAGAGAATTTAATGCATATGGTGCTAATGGTGAATTAAAATGTACCAATTGTGGCCATATCTTCATTACTAGAGATGAAGCTATTGATATGAGAAGAGCACAAGAAGCTGAAGATAGTGAGGAGTAATTATGATTATTAACGATAATTGTTTATACTGTGGAGCATGTGCAGGAGTATGTGTAGCAGATGCCATAGATGTACAAGAACTAAAAATAGTTATTGATGATGAAAAATGCACCAAATGTGGTTTATGTGTAAGAACATGCCCAGTAGCTGCACTTACAATGGAATAGGTGATTAGATGGATATTGAAACAGACATCGTTGTTGTCGGAGCAGGACCTGGTGGTTCTTTAGCTGCTAGAGAAGCTGCAAAACATGGTGCTAAAGTACTTTTAATAGATAAAAAAGCTGAAATAGGATCTCCAAAAAGATGTGCTGAAGGAGTATCCAAATCAGGCCTTGAAGAACTAGGAATAAACCCTGACCCAAGATGGATAGCAAGAAGATCAACGGGAGTTAGACTTGTTTCACCTGATCAAACAAGTGTATGGTTAGATGAAGACACCATCGACATACCTGAATCAGGTTATGTCTTAGAAAGAAAGGTATTTGATAAACACATGGCAATGGATGCAGCACGTGCAGGAGCAAAAATAATGATACGTACACGTGCAACCGCCTTCGAACGTGTGGATGATGGAGTCATAATAACAGCCGAACACATGGGTGAGGAAGTTAAAATACATGCAAAGATTGTTATTGCTGCTGATGGTCCTGAATCACGTGTCGGTAGATGGGCAGGACTGGATTGTAATACAAAATTTGACAACATGGAATCCTGTGTACAATATGAAATGGCCGGAGTTGAAATGGAAAACAACAATGTTATACAGTTATACTTCGGAAGTGTAGCCCCTGGTGGATATACATGGATTTTCCCTAAGGGTGAAGATATTGCAAATGTAGGTATTGGTGTCCTAAAAACACATACCGATAAAACAGCACTTGAGCATTTGGATGAATTCGTAAAAACTTGTCCTGAAACTAAGAATGCACAGGCTGTTGAGATAAACATGGGGGGAGACCCTGTTGGTGGATTAATCAAAGAACGTGTAGGAGACAATATTTTAGTAGTCGGTGATGCCGCTGGTTTTGTCAATCCATTAACCGGTGGTGGAATCAACAGTGCACTGGAATCTGGAGCATATGCAGGTATAGTTGCTGCTGATGCAATTGAAAGTGGAGATTACAGTGCCAAAAATCTTCAGGAATATGTAAAATTAACCGATGAGAATATCGGTGAAGGATATGAAAAATATAAAAAGGCTAAGGAATATTTATTATCATTGAATGATGATGAATTAAATGACATCGCCCATGAATTTGTCAAACAAAAGGTAGATGAAATTAGTCCTAAAACCATGATTAAACTTTTAATAAAAGTATCCCCTAAAGCTCTTCTTAAATTAGGTAAATTATTCTAAAAACCTAATTATATTTTTTTTTACAAAAATTTAATGGAAAGAAATTATTATGAAATATGCGAAAATTCCATGCGTAACAGAATTATCACTCCATAGACCAGAAGTTGTAAGATGGCAAAACAGGATGAAACTATTGGAACCGTATACTGATACGATTGTGGTATTTCCATGCAGTATGAAAAAGCCGTACTCTCAATCAAAATCACATACTTTATTTAGAAAATACTCCAAAGGATTACAGGAAGTCATACTTACATCACCTTTTGGAATATGTCCAAGAGAAATGGAGAAAACATACCCTATTCAGTCATATGATGCTTCAACTACTGGAGACTGGTCTGATGAGGAAATTAAAATGGCAGGTAAAGCTATCAAAGATTATGCTAAAGATCATAAAGTGATAGCACATGTAGCCGGTGGTTACAAAAAAGCTTGTGAAGAATACCTGGATAATGTGGTCTACACATGTCTGGATGACAACACACGCTCAACCGAATCATTGAACAATTTAAAAAATGAAGTTAAAAAAGCGGATAAAGTACCAAACAACAAACATAAAATTCATGATTTAAGATCCATTGCAAGATATCAGTTCAACAGCAAAAAGATGGATGCACTCATACCAGAGAATGTCAGAACAAGTGGACATTTTAACACGAGAATAATGATTGACA
>MVJJ01000090.1 GCA_003266145.1 Methanosphaera sp. SHI613 | reverse complement strand
TATATTACTTCATCGGAAATGTCACATCCGAGCATCAATGCTACTTTAATTGCATTGTCCAATGCTGACTGGTTTGGTGGGTAAGGTTTTGCTCCTGGTTGATTTAAACATACTGGGCAAATGTTCGTGTTATTTTCTGCTGATTGGTAATTGGTATGACAGCTACAAAATAGTTTTGAGTTTGTATTTAGTTGTACGTGGATTTCTAAACCACACATCATATCGGTAATATGTATTCCTCCATTAAATAATCCTTTTTAAATAATCTTTTGTTTTTTGATAAAATAATATTATATTCTATATTTATATTTTGTTTTCTAAGTAATTTAAATTTATCTTATTTTTTTATCAATTATTTTATCAGTGAGTATATGTGTTGATAATTTATCAGTTTAAATTCGTTTTATGTCCTTATTTTCATAACACATGTCTATATATCTTTGGATATATGGATCTAATTCTGGCCGTAGAGGGTCAGGACCTTCTATTCTTTCCATATCAGAGAAGCTACCTACCAGATTCTTATTGGCCCATTTGACTTCTTCCTCTACACGTCTACCGAAACGGTTTCCGTACATCTTAAATAGGGGGAATTTTGTTATTCCATTACTTCCAGCCTTAAGAAGTACTCCTATGTTTGCAAGATTATCTGTCCAGGTTCCCGTAATAATTTCTATATGAGGGAATCTTATCCTTACACTTGCAACGATACTTGCATAATATAGTGATGCCGGTTGAGGTGTAAGATGATACTCTGTATCTGGATGTGGATTCAATGAATAGAATATGATTCTATCTATTTCCAGTTCTTCTATCAAATCGAACAGATCATTAAGATGTTCAATTTCCTCTCCTAATCCTATGATTATTGTTATAGCCTTTTTAAATCCTAATTCTCCTGCTTGTGTTAGCATCTTCTTAATTTCTGTTAATGACTTGCTTGGACATACTTCATGTTGGAATTTAGGGTTTGGTGTTTCTACTGCTCCTGTTATTCCTATGATCTCTTCGCCATATTGATCCAAATCGTCTGTTATTCCTATGTTCAGCCATACAGGATTATCCGTTATGTCATATATAGTCTGTGAAATTTCCTTGATTTCACTTGTTTCGTATATTCCATATCCTCCGGATAAAAATTCGATGTTCCATCCCATACGTTTTGTTAATTCTGCTTCTGCATAGATTCCTTTCACGTGTCTTTTTGCTTTTTCAGGTTCCTGTATTCTGTCCTTTTGTGATGACATGTAACAGAATTTACAATCTCCCTTTTCACACCACCATGATAAAAAGATAGCACGTTCCAAAGTTATGTCTTTTCCATGTATTTTTTCGGTAATACTGTTTGCTTCTATTAGCAAATCGAATATTTCTTTGTTTTTTATTTTTTCTATTAAATCCACATATATACTTCCTAATTTAGACTATTCAAATATTATTATTTTTGTTTTTTTTAATCTATATAGTTATCATTTTTTTCTTTTTTGATTCAATTTAAGAATTGTTGGATAATTCATTCTGCCACAAAGTATATATACTATGAAAACATATCTTAATATGTACTACAAAATTAGTACTTGTTTTCACAGGATTTTGTAGTAAAGTATATATATGAATAACAACATATAATGATATGTAAGATGGAAAAATGTGCCGTCGTGGCTCAGTAGGTAGAGCGTTCGGCTGTTAACCGATTGGTCACAGGTTCAAGTCCTGTCGACGGCGCTTCATTTGGGCCCATAGCTTAGCCAGGTAGAGCGCCCGGCTCATAACCGGGCGGCCATGGGTTCGAACCCCATTGGGCCCATTTTATATATGCTCCGATAGTGTAGTCCGGCCAATCATTTCGGCCTTTCGAGCCGAAGACTCGGGTTCGAATCCCGGTCGGAGCATTTTTTCTAGAACCTTTGTTTTATTTAATTATTTAATCAATTCAGATTCTAGAAGATTAATTATTTCAAATGTTCATAAAGTATGCGGACATAATTTTGTATGCGGGGGTGCCCGAGCTGGCCAAAGGGGACAGGCTTAGGACCTGTTGGTACAGGCCTACCAGGGTTCGAATCCCTGCTCCCGCACTTTAATAACTTAAATTTTCATTTGCTGAGGTAGGATAGTGGTTATTCTTCAAGCCTGTGGAGCTTGTGACTCGGGTTCAAATCCCGGCCTCGGCCCCATTTAAAAAAAGATGCCGTCGTGGCTCAGTAGGTAGAGCGTTCGGCTGTTAACCGATTGGTCACAGGTTCAAGTCCTGTCGACGGCGTTATTCTTATTCATTTTAAATTATTTAACTTATTTTTAATATTTTACCTTTAATTTCTGTATTATGTTTCGTTTTTATTAATATCTGTTTGGATCTTATTAATATTTGATTCATATTTCTCTTAATGAATTTCAAGTTTTTTTAATGATTTTGTTGTTAACCTTTATATATGATAAGGTGCATATTATTTATTATACCTATAGGGGTATAGGTATTTAGTTATTTCACTCCAAGGTAAATTAACAAACAATATAATCGAATTAAAAATCGCCTATTATAAAACAAAAAAATCGCCTATTATAAATTATGTTTAAAGTTTTAATGAGATTATATTCTATAATCAACCAGTAACAACATCAGATTATTGGTTGATATCAACATACTTTTTTTATTATAATTATTTCGGATTTTTTTCATTAAGACAATCCTGATAATCAAGTTTCATAATCTTTAGATAACTGGGAAGAATGTATTATTGTAATGTTTGTCTGTAAAAGATAGCATATTCTTCAATTTTAAAAAAATAAGGGGTTTGGTGATTAATTGATGTACTGACTGGTTATCTATCTTTGATTGTTTTCATGAATCTGTTTTTTATCTTTGATGGTGTGAATTTTATATTCTTGGCATCGGAATTTCCTGGATTTACCTTGATGTGAAGTACAACAGGGCCACTTTTTTCAATATATTCCTTCATATCTATATCTTCCACACTGTCTTTTGCATCAATGTAATAGACCTCTTTTATTCCAATACTACGTGCAATATTTGATAGACTTACCTCTGAGGCATATGTTTTCTGAGAACCTGTAGACCCATATGCTTCATTGTCTATGATTACAATAATCAGATTTTCAGCTTTCTGGGAATATACAGTTACAAGCTCACCAAGATTCATCAGTACCGAACCGTCACCATCAAGGACAATTACCTTTCTGTCATCATCATTTCTCTCAAGTGCCATGGCAAGACCCAATCCTATCGGTGTAGCCATACTCATTGAACCAAGCATGTAAAAATTATGTTTGGATTCTCTGATTTCATGAAGCTCCTTTGATGGAACTCCAATATTGGATATTATCAATTCATCATCAAGATCTTTAACGACAGCCCTGATTGCATCATACCTTTTCATCATTCACACCTGCTCCAATACTTTATATCAAACAACAACGCTATGGGTTCCTCTGAGATGACAGATAAGTTCCACGCCTTTTTTATGGATTCTGTTGACTGGCTTGGTAGACTTATCTTTTCATAGATAATGTCCAGACTGTCCAGGACCTTCGTGGTTGCTTTACCCATAGGAACTTGTCCACATATTCCTTCACCAAAAGTTCCCCTATGGCTTATTATCATTAAGATAGGGAAGTTATATAACTTAAACAATGACGTTAGGACATTTACGCTATTTCCAAGTCCTGAGTTCTGCATCAATATCGCTACATTCATGCCTCCCATGTACGCTCCTGCACAAATTCCAAATCCTTCCTCTTCCCTTGTTACAGGTACATGGGTTATCTGGTCATCTTCATCAATAAGTTCCAGCAGTTTCTTGAGATTTGCACATGGAACGCTTACGATGAAGTTGATTCCGGCTTCCTTAATACCATTATAAATGACATCTGTACTATCCATTATTAGTCTCCTTATATGATTGGGTTTATTAATGATTTATTTTAAAGTTGATATTAACTTTCTTAAAAAAAGTAAATAAATGTAGGTGGTGAAGATAGTGTTATGGACGATTTATTCCTCGAAGTATGATTCTATATCCAATCCTTTTTCCTGAGCAATGTCAGTTAACTGGTCATATAATGTTGAATCTATGTTTATTCCATTTTCTTTGTTGTTTCTTATGTTTTCTACTTCACGATCTCCAGGAATTACGCCGTTTTCTTCACGGATTTCCCTTATGAACTGGTCAACAAAGAATTTGAATTGCATGGAACCTGCAAAGTGTTCTGGATCAATTACGATAAGTAAATCTCCTTTTGTACACATTTCATCAGGAGTTGCGGTACCTTGTACTTTATCTCCAACTTCCGCTCCTACAAGTGGACCTGCAAGTAATTCAAACATGAATGCTAATGCGTATCCTTTGAATCCACCGAATGGTAATATTGAACCGTTCAATCCTTCTTCTGGGTCAGTAGTTGGGTTACCATCCTTGTCGAGTGCTAATCCTTCAGGTATCTGTTCATTTTTTCTTTTTGCCTGGAGTAATGTTCCTCTTGCGGTGATACTTGTAGCCATATCTACGCAGATGTATGTGTGTATGTCATCTGATGGTATGCTGATGGTTATTGGGTTGGTACCCAGTAAGGCTTTTTTACCTCCGAAAGGAGCCATTGCAGGTTCGGTATTGGATATGACTATTCCAATCATGTCCTGTAGGCTTGCTAGGTCTGAGTAATAACCGGCTATACCATAGTGGTTACTGTCATGAATTCCTACAATTCCAACACCGGTCTTTGATGCTTTTTCCACTGCCAAATCCATTGCTTTTACGGTAACGTAATGTCCGAATTTATGGTTTCCATTTATCAATGCGGTAGCTTCGGTTTCTTTTTCTATTTCATAGTCTCCTTCCGTTAGAATTGTACCTGCCTTGATGCTTTTTATGTACTGTGGGAATCTTCCTATTCCATGGGTGGAAAATCCCTTTAAGTCTCCGTCGGTTATTACATCTGCAACTATTCTTGCCTCATTTTCTTTCACGCCATATGCCTGTAGAATCTCCTCGATTAATTTTGTTTCGTTTTCAACACTTATCTTCATTTTTTGTTCTCCTTATAGTTTAATTATTTCATCCTCTTTTTCAATCACTACTACGTTTTGATCATCTTCGACGACCTGTCCTATTACATAGCAGTCATGGTGTTTGCTTAATATTTCAAGTGCTTGGTCCTTGTATTGTTCATCCAATATTACGGCAAATCCTATTCCCATATTGAATACGTGGTACATTTCTTTTGATTCTATTCCTGTTGCTTGTATTGCTTTGAATACTGGTAATGTTTCAGGTAGGTTGTTTATCAGGTAGCTCATGTCATGATTTAACCTTTTTAAGTTGCTGAATCCTCCACCGGTTATATGGCCTAATCCATGTACTTCAATGTCGGAATCCAAGAGGTCCATTATTGCTTTTACATAGATGATTGTAGGTTCAAGTAATGCTTCTCCTACAGTGATGCTTGTATTTGTTGGTAAGGGGTCATCCACTTTGTAGTTTGCAATGTCAAGTAATGCTTTTCTTGCTAAACTTAAACCGTTACTGTGTACTCCACTACTTGCTATACCTATGATTATGTCTCCATCTTTTATATCGGAACCTGTAATAATCTTGTCTTTATCTACAACTCCAATACCTGTACCTGCAAGGTCAAAGTCTTTGATTATTTTTGGGAGGGATGCTGTTTCTCCACCAATCATTGCAATGTTTGACTGTTTACATCCTTCTTTAAGTCCTATTCCAATTTGACGTGCAACTTCCGGTTCCGGTTTTTCTACTGCAAGGTAGTCCACCATAGCTATTGGTTTTGCGCCAACACATAATATGTCGTTTACGACCATTGCTATACAGTCGATTCCAACGGTATCAAATTTGTTCATCAGATTTGCTATTAGGATCTTACTTCCTACTCCGTCGGTACTCATGGCAATTGCCTGTGAACCGAAGTCGACTAATGCTGCAAAGTGGCCGTCGTTTTTTATTATGTTTTGGTAGTCTAATGTTTCGGATAATTCTCCTGTAAGTGCTTTGACTGTTTGTTCTTCTAAACTAATATCTACACCTGCTTCAGAATATGTAACCATGTATTTCACCTTTTAAATGATAGTAATTATTATTTTTTTTATTTATTACTCTTTTTATGATGTCGTATTTTTTCATCTTGAAAAATGAATAATTAATTAATATATAAATATATTTCTAATTTCTCAGTTTTATATTTTATTTTTTTAATCATTTTTAAAAAGAGAGAGTTTGAGGGGGGTTTATTGTAACCTTGTTGTTTCAAGGTTCATAGGAGTTTTCGTTTCAAGTTTGTATGAACGATAGATACTGCTTGCTAAATCCAATGCTTTATATGCATCTCCGTGACATACCAATACCTTATCTGGTTTTGGTGATAGTCTGCGTACGTATTCCATGAGCTGTTTCCTATCACTGTGACCACTGAATCCGTCTATTGTGGTAACTTCCAGGTTGATGTGGTATAATCTTGTTACTCCATCGTCATCCATAGGTACTTCTTCCCATCCTTTCTGTATTCTTCTTCCGAGGGATCCTTCTGACTGGTATCCTACGAAGATTATTGTATTTCTTTCATCTTCACATATGTGTTTGAAGTATTCTACGGAATTTCCACCTGTCAGCATACCTGATGTTGAGAGTATTACACATGGCTCGTCGCTTTCCTGGATATCTGTTCTTTGTTGTTGGTTTGTTACTTTCTTGAATACTTCTGATATGAATGGGTTTTTGCCTATGTGGAATATCTGATCTCTTAGGTCATTGCTTAGGTATTCAGGGTGGGCTGTATGGATAGCTGTTGCTTCCCATATCATTCCGTCAAGATATACCGGTACGTCCTTGAGTATTCCATGGTTTATATATTCTTCAAGCACGATCATTATTTCCTGTGCTCTTCCTACTGCAAATACAGGAATCAATACTTTTCCGCCACGGTTTAATGTGGAGTATATGGTTTTTATCAGTTCTTTTTCTGCGGTATTTCTTGTAGGTGTTACGTCTTCATGACCACCGTAGGTACTTTCCATTACCATTGATTCTATACGTGGGAATCTTGTCACTGATGGTTCTAGAAGTCTGCTTTTTTCGTTTTTGAAGTCACCTGTATATACGAAGTTGTGTTTTCCGTCACCGATGTGTAGGTGAGCCATGGCTGAACCTACGATGTGTCCTGCGTTGTGAAGGGTCAGTCTTATATCTGGTGATATGTCGGTTACTTCTCCATAGTCTAGACATATTGTCTTGTTGATTGTTTCCTTTACGTCCTTTATGTTGAAAGGTAATGGGTTGTCTTCCCTATGGGATATGTCTATGTGGTCCTGCTGAAGCAGTGTCATAAGGTCTCTTGTAGGTGTTGTACAGTATGTTGGTCCTTCATATCCGTAGTGGTAGAGGTATGGTACGAATCCTGAATGGTCAAGGTGTGCGTGTGTTACGATTACAGCATCCAGGTCATTTAGGTTGAATTCAGGTACGTTCAGGTATGGGTATGATGTTTTGTCATCCACTCCTGCTACGTTTACACCACAGTCGAGTATTACTTTACTGTTTGGTGTTTGTAGGAATAGACATGATCTTCCGACTTCTCTGAATCCACCGAGGGATGTTAATCTGGTCCAGTCATTGTCGAACAATGCTTCCCTGTGAATTCTTTTACCGAGTTTTTGTAGGAATTCTTTTCTTTCCTTACTGTTTCTTTTTAATGTTAATCTTATTCTCTGAACGGTTTCTGACGTAATTGGTGGTGTTCTTAATATTTTTGGTGCCCATCCTGTTTGTTTTACTATTTCACGTGATGTTGCCCCATATTTTCCAATTACGAGTCCTGGTTTTTTGGATTCTATAATTACTTCGCATGTTACGTCATCAAAGGATATGTCTGTTATTTCTGCTTCTTTAGGAACTATCTCTTCTATTTTTTCTATTGTTTCGTTCGGTTCCATTAATACGGATTTGTCTGATCGTATAATAATTCTTTTACGTATATCCTTTGCCAGATCTCTTATTAAACTTCCATTGTCTTTTATTATCTCTGGATTTTTTGTGTATATGACGATTTCTGGTCCTTCAAACTCTACTTTTGCTAGTTTAACTCTTTCAGGTAAGTTTTCAATGATTTTTTCTTTAATTTCTTCAATCATGGCACACATAATTGATCACTCTCTCTAGTATTCTTTTTATTTTATTTTACCTAATTTTTAATAATAATAAAGAATTAGTTTAGTTTTCGTAGTTCTTTAGTTTAATTAAATAATTTATTAATTTAAATTAGAATTTTAAAAAGTATTAAATTACTTTAAATTGAAATGACAGTTATATTTTAATAATAAGTATTCATTCGAATTTTTTAAATATAACTAGATTAATTAGTCAGTATTAATTTTATTGAATAATAAAATAATAAGTTTTTAAAACAAATCTATATAATATTTTTGTACTATCTTATATATAATAGTTCTTTTTTAATATTGAAAAAAAAGTTGAAGAGTTTTTAATAAAAGTTACATGTTACTTTTAATTTCTTCTATCTCTTCTGGGGTGTATATTTTCATGCCCTCAGCAGTGATTGTTGCTAATCTGTAACCATTTCCTGAGTAAACATCTCTTTCCATTGCTGAAGTCAAAGCTTTTATTGCAACAATTTTACCTTCTTCAACTGTTAATTCAGGTGTGTATCTGTCTTCAAGTACTCCGTAAGCATATGGTGAACCTGAACCTGTGGATATGCAGTCGTCTTTGATGTAACTTCCACTTGGATCTAATGAGTATAATTTGGCACCATCCTTATCCACTCCTCCGATGATGGTCTGTACCATAAATGGTCCTGATTTGAGGATGTTACTTGTTAATACTGCAAGTGCATCAAGGGACATTTCCTTATCGTTTCTTAACTTGTATAATGATATTTCCGCTTTTAGCACGTCCATTAATGATTGTGCATGGGAGACAGTACCTGCTATGGTTGCACCTATCTTGTCATCAAGTTGGAATAATTTGTCTGCACCTTTGTTTGCTACTAATGCACCCATGGTTGCTCTTTTTTCTGTTGCCAATACGACACCATCTTTACATGCAAATCCTACGGTTGTTGTTCCTTTGAAGTTTTTTTCACTATCTGTCATTGTTTCACCTCATCTTATTTTACATAGTTGATTAGTATAATTATTTTTTTTATCTTTATTTTTTTTAATTATTGTTTACAATAATATTATTTTATCCTTATCCTATAAATAACTTTTAGTAATTAAAAGATTTTTTCAACATCATCTTGCATCATGAAGAACTCACAAAAATAATATCATTCAAAATTAAAAAAAGTGGAAAATAAGGAATCAGTCCTTATTGAAGTATTCTTCCTGAATTTTTTCCGCAATCTCAACAAATGCTTTTGCGGCGGTACTGTCAGGGTCTGATTTTACGATAGGCGTATCATATTTATCAGCGGATTCAGACACTTCCGTTCTAAACGGCAGATTACCCAGGTACTTGACTTCCATAGCATTTGCAAAGTCACGGCCCTTACTGTCACCGAAGATGTTATGTTTTTCATGACAGTTAGGACATTCGAAGTATGACATGTTCTCTACAAGACCTATATTGTTGATGTTTAACATTTTGGTCATTGTCACACATTTGATAACATCCTCTTCGGAAACTGAACTAGGTGTAGTAACCATTATGGCAGCATCCAGGTTAGGTATTGTCTGAAGAACTGTTAACGGTTCGTCTCCGGTGCCCGGTGGGTTGTCGAATATCATTACGTCAATGTCGCTCCATGCAACGTCTGATATTAACTGTTTGATGGCGCCAGTTTTTTGAGGTCCTCTCCAGATGATAGGTGAACCAATGTTTTCAATTAAAAATGCCATTGATGCAACCAAAATTCCATCATCTGTTTCTACAGGCAGTAACTTATTTCCCTTAACTCCCATCTGTTCACCTTCAATTCCCAACATCTTAGGAACATTAGGTCCATGAATATCCACATCAAAAATAGCGGTTTTCAATCCCATAGCATTGAATGCTTGAGCTAAGTTAACGGATACGGTTGATTTTCCAACTCCTCCTTTACCACTCATAACAGCTACTTTATATTTAATGTTAGCTAAATTACGAGTTAAATTAATATTTTGTTCCATTATTGCTTTCTTTTCTTCATCAGATAAATCGGCTCCATGTTCATGTGCCATTCTCTCAACTCCTTATTGAATAAATAATTTATTCCAATGAGTATAAACATTATTGATTAACATTTCTTCAATATATAATGTTTTAAAAATTATTTTATATTAACTTTTGTCTTTTAAAGTTACCTTTTGTAATATTTTATCAAGAAGCATGTTTAAAAATAGGATATGATTTCATGAATAATGGGGCATGTTCCATAAAAAAGGAATGGGAAGGTTAGTATAATGAGGTTTCAGGTAAAATCTTAACCAGAATCTGGTCATACATTTTGGATTTCTTGATTTCTGAGATATCTCCCAGGCGATATCCTTCAACATTCACATCGGCTATTTCCTCATGGAACTGGTCATAAGGAAGTTTTACGCGTACTCCGTCAAGCTGGCTGACCAATGCCATTGGTGCATTGATGTGGGCTACTTCAGGAACGTTACGTTCCAATGCAATTTTAACGATAATAGGAGACACTATTAAAGGATCATCTTCCAAATCCTCTTTTTGTTTGGAGATGATATCTTCAGATACTTTTATCAATTGTCTTAACGCCCTGATATTTTCTCCACGCTTCAATCTACGAGGTATACGTCCAAAACCTGATACGTACGCATTTGCATTTATCTCTTCGGCGGCAATTTCAGGACTGCCTGTTACGATAACAGGAATGTCAATATCCTCAAAGAGGTGTGTCTTTTTACGTATACAATCATCAAAACTTCCCAATGAAAATATTGCCAGGTCATGTTCTTCGATAAGGTCCTTTTCCTGTTTGTTAATCTGTGATATTCCCTTACCTGCTCCACGTGCCAGACCTATCATGTTTGTCTTGGTACCGTATCTTCTCAAATATTCCGCGATATCACATGCGGCATGTGGAAGATGCTGACGTGCAAGTGTAGGTGATACTACCGCTATTTCCGTACTGGCAAGAGGTGATATCTCAACAGTACCCAAAAGCTCCTTTGCCTTGGCTTCTATCTTATCTGTATCTTCAGCCGGGACAGCCATTGTTATGGTAACGTCCAACTGTTGGTCGTTTTTCTGTAAAACAAATCCGCCTAAATCCTCAATCAGTTCTTCAATTTCATTATGTTTATGAATTCCACCTGAAAATGTCATTGTTTCGTACATAATTTATTCTCCAATAATTGATATCTTTGTTTAATACGATTAATAATATCAAAAGACACGTTCCTATGAGATGGAACTACAATCACGTTATCACATTCATCCAATTGATCCTTCATATAATCCGGAACAACAACGTAATCATAATCCTCTTGTGTAACAAGAAATCCCATATCCTTAATGGTATCTGTTAAAAAATTACTGTATACTTTTACTTTAATATTTTCTCGCTTATATTTGTTCTTGTCGTTATCAGCCATCAGTGACTTTATCTTGCTGATTTCACTCTCGTCACATTCGGTGTTGAATCTGGCTGAAACGCTTTCTATAGAATCAAGCAGCTGAGTATATGTATTTAACTTAACTGATATCTTTGGAATATCCACTTCTGTCTCTGATAACGTTATAACTAAATCCGCATTACCTATTTCATTTACCTTTACAACTTCATACTCTGGTATATTCGCTATCCGGAGTATGTCCTCACACATTGGTGTAGTAATTATTCTCATCTAACCACATAGTTTTTTAATATAATAATATATATTCCTTTCATCACTTAATTATTTAATTGTATAACGAATATATAAATACAATATTTTAAAATAGATGGATACATAAATATTAAATATTAATGATGATTTCATTTAAATAAAATACGATTGCAGACAATACGAAAAAACAAATGTAATGGTTTATTAAGGCAATCTTCATCAAGGAATTTCAAAGTTCCAGTAATGAGATTAACTTTCCAACGTCGCTAAAGAAATAATCCAGAAACAAAATGAAATTACTACGTGATAATATGAATGATGAAAATACAGCAAATCCTGAAAATCAAAGAATATTTAACAAACCACCTATAATAAGATTATACCAGCCAACAATTAATCTAAATGAGGAAGATGAAGAAGCAAACTCTGATTCTGAACTGATAGAGCCGATACATGAACCTGGACTGGAAATTGTACCGACGGCACACATCTCAGAAGAAAGTGTGCACCATGTCAAAGAAGTTATATATGAAAGAAAACCGGAAATTGTTGCCATAGAATTGGATATAGGACGATTCCAATCATTGCTTGATCAGGAAAATGGTGTTGAACGTAAACAGGAATTTGACTTAAAAAACATGCTTAAGGCATCAAATCTAACGTTCATGCTCGTCAGTTCATTTTTATCATCAATGCAGAGAAGAATGGGTAATGAGGTAGGCGTAAAACCTGGATCTGAAATGTTGGAAGCATATCATGTAGCAAGGGAAGTAAATGCCGACGTAGCATTAATCGACAGAAACATCCAAGTAACACTCAAAAGAACAATAAATGGAATGTCCCTAAGAGAAAAGTTATCATTTATATGGGAGCTTATTAAGTCATTCGTAATGGGTGATGAAATGGAAGATGACCTGAAGGAAGAAGTCGAAATATTAAAACAGGATGATACGATAATTGAAGTCATGAACTTCTTTAAACAGGCATCTCCTGGAGGATACAATGCATTGGTTCATGAAAGGGATGCATACATGGCATACAACCTTAAAAGTATGGAACAAAACAATGTTGTAGCGGTAGTCGGTGCGGGACACAAGGAAGGAATAACCACGTTCCTAAACAACCCCGACACGATACCTGAACTCAATACGATAAACTACGTGGAGGAATCAAGATTCTCCATCCTACAGATAATATTATATCTCATACCGGTAATATTCGTGGTGCTGTTTATCCTGGCATTCGTTCAGGGAATAAATATTCAGGGCGGGCTGATAAACTACATACTCTTTGCAGGTACAGGAGCATTTCTAGGTTCACTAATATCCGGTTCAAAGATACAGTCTGCAATAGTCGCATTTATCGTGGCGCCAATAACTGTAATCCACCCGTTACTTGCTGCTGGATGGTTTTCAGGTCTTGTCGAGGGAAAATTACGTCATGTGGGATGGGATGATATGCACAGCCTGGCCGACTTTGATTCATTCAAGGACCTATGGCATAACCAGCTATTTCGTGTAATACTGGTGGTTTTAGGTACGAATCTTGGATGTACCATCGGTGTGCTTTTGACTATAAACAACGTATTCCTGCCATACATCCATTCAATATTTGGAATATGAACATTAATATGATAGTTAAGGTGATAGAATGTATTTGATATTTAGATGTGACTGTGGAAGGGTATTATATTCAAAGGACACTACAAAAACAAGAAAATGCACTTGTGGAAAAAGCTTGAACGTGAAAAAAAGAAGAATATTGAAAGTTGCGGACGATGTTGCCACAGCAACTGAGGCAGTTCAGCAAATGCAGGAGGAGATATATGGTGGAACCTGCTTCAAAACGGCAGATTTACTCTAACAATTCATTAATCTCTTCGGTTAATTTGCATGCGTTGCATGGACTGTTGGCCGTGGGCTGACCACAAATATTACATGTATCCAATGTGACCTCCTTTGACTCGACCGTGAATGTCTTCTTGAATGAATTGAAGATATTTTTCTTAATCCCCCTGTTATCTTCTTCTAACTTATTTAGGAAATTCTTAACATCACTGCGCAGTGACGTCGTTGAGTAGGGACATTCCTCATCATGAATCTCAATGTCGTTGACGACACACCATATTCCGACGTCCTTTTCAGGCAATTGCCATAACGGTTTAATCCGTGGTATCATCTTTTCATGAATCTTATCAAGGACTGGTCCAAACTTGGAAAACTTGTTCTGATCATTTCTTGCAAATGTCATTAAAAATGACTGTATCTCATCATCCATATTATGTCCGGTAGCTATCTTATCACAGCCATGGTCATATGCTGCCTTGTTCAACAGATATCTCCTGTATATACCGCAGGGCATGCAACTGCTTTTATACAAATCCTGAATTTCATCCAAGTCATGATTGAATGCATCCTTGAATGAGATGATTTCCAGGTCAATGTCCAGTATTCTGCAGTTTGTTATGGCAGAATCAATTCCATGATTTCTGTAACCTGAAATTCCCTCATCGATACAGACGGCATCTATCTCAAAGTTAATATCGGACTCATTTCTATAACTGCTTAGCATATGAAGAGTCAA
This sequence comes from Methanosphaera sp. SHI613, assembly GCA_003266145.1. Lineage (GTDB taxonomy): Archaea > Methanobacteriota > Methanobacteria > Methanobacteriales > Methanobacteriaceae > Methanosphaera. Next base: position 23,830 of record MVJJ01000090.1, on the reverse strand, counting down.
TATGCTGTCCTTACCGCCGGAGACTCCAATCATTATTTTTTCATCATCTTCAATCAGTTGGTAGTCGTTAATTGTGTTGAATATATTTTTCTGAACGTAATTGTTGAATGATTCTTTCTCGATTTTCATAGATAATAATCCAAATTGTCTTTTAAAAAAATAAAAATGTATAGGGGGTTAAAAAGTTATAATATTTCTTTTGCTGCCTTTTTAACACAGCATGCTACAGTATCAAGTTCATCCTGTGTGAGTGATGGATGTACCGGTAATGATATTACCTGTTGTGCTGCAAGCTCTGCTTCAGGACAATCACCGGTAATTCCTAGTTTTTGATAGTATGGTTGTTTGTAAAGTACTATAGGATAATGTACTCCTGTTCCGATACCGTTGTTTGTTAAAAAGTCCCTGAATTCATCTCTTTTGTCTGCTACACGGATGGTGTACTGGTGGAATACGTGTGTTCTGTCTTCTGCCACTTCAGGGGTTGTTACTCCTTCAACGTCACTTAATGCTTCATTAAGGTATTCTGCATTTTCGTTTCTGATTTTGTTGAATTTGTCTATACTCTTGAGCTGTACTAATCCAATGCTTGCTGCAATGTCGGTCATTCTATAATTGTAACCTAATAGGGACTGTTCATATCTTTTACTTTCACCGTGTGCACGAATCATTGCTGCTTTTTCTTCCAATTCATCATCATTGGTTGTGACCATACCACCTTCACCGGTAGTCATGTTTTTGGTAGGATAGAAACTGAAACATCCTAAATCTCCAATACTACCAATTTTTTTACCTTTGTATGTAGAACCATGAGCCTGTGCTGCATCTTCAATGACTTTTAGGTCATGTTCTTCTGCTATTTCAAGAATTGGACACATGTCTGCTGGCTGTCCGTATAGGTGGACAGGTAGTATCGCTTTGGTTTTGTCTGTTATCTTTTCCTCGATTTTTGCAGGATCTAGGTTGAACGTCTTTGGATCAATATCACTGTAGACCGGTGTAGCGTCGGAGTATAGTACTGAATTTGATGTGGCTGCAAATGTGAAAGGTGTTGTAATTACTTCATCACCCTTTTCGACACCGGCAGCTTTCAGTGCTGCATGTAATGCTGTTGTACCTGAACTTGTAGCTACTGCATATTTACTTTCAGAGTATTCTGCGAATGCCTTTTGGAATTCATCCACTTTAGGTCCTTGTGCAAGCATTCCTGACTTTAATACTTCTGTTACTGCTTCTATTTCTTCATCACCTATTATAGGTTTAGCTATGTTTATCATTAAATAACCCCTTATTTTTTTATATATAAAAGTTCTTCTTGAAAATTTTATATTTTTTATTACAAAAAATATTCTTATTTACATATCTTTAACTTATAATATAAATAATTCCATCCTAATTTTACATTATATCATTATAGAAAGTTCAAGTAATTGAAATTACAAATGCATATTAAATTAAAGAAAGAGAATATATAATTAGATTCATGATTAGTCAATAATGATTAGAGGTTAAATTTATGGAGACACATTTTGTTGAGGAAGGTTTAGTAAAGATTAAAGTACCCAATTTCGATAAGATATCATCCGAAGCTCCCGTATTCTATAATCCGGTGATGGAACTGAATAGGGACATATCTGTCGTAGTGATAAACCAGTACAGGAAAGAATTGGACCATGACATCACGATATGTGATGCATTTGGAGGAACCGGAATTCGTGGAATACGATATTCTAAGGAAATTGAGGGGGTTGAATCCGTTTCAGTATGTGATGTCAATCCATTGGCAATAAATCAAAGTCTTGAAAATATCGAATTGAATGATGTTAAGAACGTTGAAGTACATAAAACTGATGCAAACATATTGCTTCAATCCAACAAGGGATTGTTCGACGTTGTGGATATCGATCCGTTCGGAACACCTGCAATGTTTTTACAGGCTACTTCAGCCAATATCCGTCCTGGAGGATTAATATGTATCAGCGCAACGGACACTTCTGCATTATGCGGTACATATCATGATCCATGTCTAAGAAAATATGGGGCAGAACCTCAGAAAACAGAGTACTGTCATGAAAATGGGATACGTATCCTTCTTGCAGCAATAGCACGTAATTTAGCAGTCAATCAGAAATATTTGAATGTCCTGTTTTCACATAGTACCGAGCATTACATGAGAATCTATGCAACTGTATACAGAGGTGGAAAGAAGACAAACCAATCATTGGATAATATCGGATTTATTGCTCATTGTCCTAAATGTCTATACAGGACCACATATACGGGATATGCACCGGCAATGGATAGGACTTGTCCTGAATGTGGACATAAATATGACATAGCGGGACCTTTATGGCTAGGTCCGATATCCGACAAGGAGTTTATCTCCAAGATGATTGACATGGCAGGTACATTAAATCTCAATACTAAGGATAAGATGATTGAACTGTTTGAAAAGTGTTATGCCGAGGCGGAAGGTCCAATCACATTTTATGATATTCATAAGTTATGTAAGAAACTTAAAATCAGTGCTCCTAAGATGAATGATGTTATTGATGAAATTGCAAATAGGGGATATTTCATTTCAAGAACCCACTTTAAATTGACCGGTATGAGAACTGACATGCCGTTGGATGAGTTAAAGGAATTGATTGTTGATTTAAAAACGGGATAAACTTTAAAATAATCAACTATTTTTCTATTTTTTTATTCTATTTTTTTTGATTGTTGTCGACGTATTTTTTGATAAAACATTGATGTGGGTTTATTTCATATTTTTGAGCAAGATGATTATTATTTGAAAATAATCTAAAAAAAAGTTAATTTAAAAAAAAAGATTAAATAGTGGATAAAACACTATTCATAGTCTAACATGTTATGTGTGTAGTAATATTGTAATTCTGATGCATGTTGTATTTCATAAGACCGGTATGGGTTATTGAAGTATGGGAATAATGAACCGGTAGCTGCATGTAATATTCCGCCGATATGGCCGTATTGTTTACAACATACTTGATAGTATAATGGGAATCCGCAACCAGGATTTATAAATATGCTTCCTTGTCTTACAGTTCCGTGCCATACCATAGGGATAGGACCTTCCTGTCCCTGACCTTTAGCAAATTCCATTACTCTGGCCCATGCATCATCAAAGTTATCATATATTTCTCCATCAACCTTGTAATCCCATTTGTCATTAGGTACTCCGTTTATTCCATAGTCTAAAACTTGATTCCAGTCAATGTTGACTTGAGCACCAGCCGTGTCCATGAATGCCATTTCTATAATGTATACCTTTCCATTCATGAAGTTTCTATAGTTTGAGCTTCCCGCATAATGTATTACTATTGCACATTTGGAGTTTCTTTCTTCTGCATATTGGGCAAGTAAATTGGCATGTACATGTTCAGGGTACATGTCAGGGTTGGCTATTTTTACGAATGCCAGTCTACCCAATGGTTCCACATCATCGGATGCTCCTGATGAAGCTATATAAACGATTCCTATAAGTAAAAAAATTACAATTATGAAAGATACATACCATTTCATTATTTTCACCTATATTTTATAAATTGTTTTTTACTTTATTAATTACTATCTTTATCCTTTTTAGTATTATTAGTTTTTGTATGTATCCTATCATGGAATTTTATTTTTTTTCAATAGAATGTAACATTAAAAAAAAGGGGCGATGATTTTGAATAATGTTACTAAAATTGGTATTTTTTCTTTTTAATGGTTTAAAGTAATTTGATTAATTTATCCAAATGGGCTATTGGGTTATGGTGGTTGTTAATTTTTCATAAATTATAACATTGTTAGATATAATTTCTATTTAAGAATTAACATAATAGTAATTTTTTCTATAAAATATATTATAATTCTGGTGATTTTCAAAAGGTTTATATATGTTGGTTATTAAATAATAATTATGAATTAATAATTTCAGTAATGATTTTTTTTTCATAATATAATGTATGGTGAGATTATGAATGAACGTGAAGAAAATGAACGTCCTTATAAGGAAATTGTTTCAATGGACGATTTAGACAAAAGAATATTGGATTTATTAACAGTAGACGGACGTAAATCATACAGAAAAATTTCCAGAGAATTAGGAGTTTCTGTAGGAACTGTTCATAATCGTGTTGATAAATTAACCAAATCAGGAATAATAAATAAGTTTGTACCAATAGTTGATCATGAAAAATTAGGATACAATTTAACTGCAATAATTGGTTTAGAACTCCAAGGAGGAACAATAACTTATTTAGTAGATAAAAAACCATTTAAAAAGAATTTACTAGCTGTATATGACGTAACAGGTCAATTTGATGCTATATTAATAGCCAAATTCAGGGATACTTTTGAATTAAATCAATTCATTAAACTGTTATTAAAAGAAGAACCTGTAATTAAAACATATACACAAACAGTATTAAACATCATCAAAGAAGAACTAAACTCTTCCATGATTGTTTTAGATTAAATTCAATCATGTGTTCTTTGAAATATATAAGAAGATGACATAATTATTATTCAACATAAATGAATGTTATATAGCAAATAGATTACTAATAATCTATTTAAAAATAACATTTTTAATAAATAACTATTTCTATCACTCACTAATTTATAAGAACTATTTTTAATCATATAAAATTTTCAATACATCTCATGTATTATACTCTAAATTATTTGTATTTCTTCAAACAGAAATATATAATGAATAACTAATATTTTTTTAAATAAATAAAATCTATATAATAATTTCAAATAATCTAACAAGAAAATAGGAGTAATAAAATGAGCATATGTGAATTTCCAGATACGCAAGACAAAGAACCCGAAACACCAATATCCTTAACTAAAGTCGGAGTAACAGGAGTTAAAAAATTATTAAAGATTAAGCGTGGCGATAAAAGACCGATAATATTATTACCTACATTCGATGCTTTTGTAGACTTGCCAAGTACACAAAAAGGAGTACACATGTCAAGAAATCCGGAAGCAATATCTGAAATAATAGACGAAGCAGTAAATGAATCGGAAATCCACATTGAAACGTTATGCGCTAATCTAGTCAAAAAATTACTCCAAAAACACGAATATGCAACACGCGCAGAAACCGAGGCAAGGGGAGAATACATAATACATAAATTATCACCCGTCACACACAAAAAGACCCAAGAAACAACACAGATAATAGCAAGGGCAATAGCAATAAAACATGATGACGGCACAATATCCGTAAAGAAAATGATCGGAGCCGAAGTGGTGGGAATGACTGTATGTCCATGTGCACAGGAATCCGTTATCAAGGAATCAAAGCAGAAACTACTTGAATTTTTGGATGAACAGACAACACAAAAAGTACTTGAATCAGTAACCTTCGCTTCACATAATCAAAGAGGTATAGGAAGCATACTATTGGAAGTTTCAGAAAATCAGGATGTGAATGTCGATGATTTGATAGAAATCATTCAGAACTCCATGAGTTCACCTGTATGTGAATTACTTAAACGTCCTGATGAAAACAAGATAGTAACCAATGCACATAAAAATCCGGTCTTTGTAGAGGACTGTGTAAGAAACATGGTTGCAGGATTACTCGAAAAATATCCACAGCTACCTGATAATTCAATAGTGACAATCAAACAGGTAAATGAGGAAAGCATACATCAACACAACGCATTTGCTCAGAAAAATGCATCATTAGGTCAATTAAGACAAGAGACAAATTGGAGAAATTAATATGGAAGTAATAGAAGTATCACGTCAAATAATGGAATATCTTGGAGTTTTCAAAGGATCAAAACCTGTATTACATAATTCAGATGCAATGATAGTCAAAGGTAAAACTCATGACAAACTAAAGGAAGATGAAATAATCCCGAAACTCGAAGAACTATTTGAACATATGAACATCAAAAGAGTATACATAACAAGTCAAAAGGCAAAATCCCTCACAGATAGGGTAGATCAAAAACTAAGAAGAGTTGCAGAGGTAATAGATGAATCTGCAGGTATAAGTGGACTTGAAAGAATGAAAAGTTCATTCGAGATGACCGGATGTGTAGCCGACTACATGATAGGTCAAATGGATTCAGACATAGCAGTATATGTGATGGTCTGGTTTGACAGGTCAGAGTACTGGCCTATGTTCGTGGAATCCGCAGTAATAAAACTGGATCCTGAAGATGATTAAACAAGTTCAGAGTAAACTATATATCAAATGGTGATTGGATGGAGAATATAATCACAAAGAACGATGCAAATGAATTGTTAAACGCCGATATTGTCGAGTTCATGGATTGTATCAAAAAGATAAATCAGGACAGAATCAAGGAAGTGACATACTCAAAAAACGTATTTCTTCCATTGACTCATATCTGCCGAAACAGTTGCGGATACTGTAACTTCAAGCAATCACCGGAAAATACTTTGAATCTTCTGATGGATGAAAATCAGGTAAGGAATCTGCTAAATAAGGCCAATGAATATAATTGCACAGAAGCACTATTTACATTTGGAGAATCGGCAGATGAAGTTGAAGAGGTTAAAGCTAAACTTGATGAATACTCATTTTCATCCATGGTGGAATATGTTCATCATCTGTCTGGAATATCCTTGGAGGAATATGAAATATTGCCCCATACCAATATGGGCATAATCTCAAGAAAAGACCTTCAATACTTATCGCAGGTAAATTCATCGATGGGCCTGATGCTCGAGACAACAAACAAGCATCTATTGAAAACGGTTGTGCATAAGGACAGTCCTACAAAGGATCCCGTTAAGAGAATAAAGTTTATCGAAGATGCCGGTAAGGAAAAAATACCCTTCACGACTGGAATGCTTGTTGGAATAGGTGAAAGTAGTGATGATTGGGTAGATACATTATTTACGATTAAAAAGCTAAACGATAAGTACGGCCATATTCAGGAAATCATCATCCAGAACTTCAAACCAAAGGAAAATACTCCAATGGCTGATTATCCAGAAGTCCAGGTAACTGACCTGTTGAAGTTGACCATACTTGCATCGCTAATGTTTGATGATGTCAGCATACAGATACCTCCAAATCTGAACAATAACCTGGTAAGCTTATTCGCACTTTTAGGGGCTGATGACTTTGGAGGAATATCTCCACTTACAGATGATTATATAAATCCTGAACTGCCATGGCCCACAGTAAGTAACCTTGAAAGGCAATTGGCTACGGTGGATTACACCCTAAAAGAACGTCTGCCTGTTTATAGTAAATATTTATCTGAAGAATATCTGTCAAAGGATGTATTGGATGTAGCTTTAAGAATCAAAAAAAGAAACAACATCCATTAATGCTCTTTTTTTTAATTTTCTATTGTTTTTTTAACTGTTATTTTCTTTTCATATTCTTGGATTATTTATCAAGAATATACTTCAAATATTTATTTAACTATATATGATAGTATTTTATCAAATAACTTCATTCAATATGTTAATTTTTTTGAGTTTCTTTCATCTTACAAAAATGGGTTATATTTTAGTCATATACTTTAAATACTTGGAATTTTTATACGAAAAATATAAATAGTAAATATGTCAAATAAGTTCTTACATAAAAAAACATTTTTTTAAGTTTTTATGATTATTTTAACTATTCAATAGGTGGTGATAAAATGAATCATGAAGATGTATTTAATGGAACCCAATGTTTTCTGGTTGAGAAGTATGATGAACAATCAGGTGAAAGCATTATAAATTATCTTGAAGAGGAGGGATTTCGAAGTACAAAATGGATTGATCTTCCACATATCGATAGCGTTTATATAAACGTTGAAAGCATGTGTTATGGCCATGCAGTACATGGTGTTAGAACGGCTTTTACAATCATTGATGAAGGTGTTAAAAATCAATTTAGAGTAAAGGAATTTAAAAACATATGGGATATCCTAAAAAAATACAGAATTAATAAAACAAAAGCAGAAAATAATGACTTAAAATACTTGTCTGCAGGTTCATCCTGTTTTTTGGTTAAGGATGATGGATTAAAAAATGAAGGCCATGAATTCTGGAAGTATCTAAAAAAAGAAGAATTTGATTCATTAAATGATGATGAAATATCAGAATGGCTATTGATAAATGTCAAAAACAGGACCTATCTTTCTAATTCCTCATCAAATAAGATTTTAAATTATGTCCATGACAACTACCAGAACGCTTTGGAAATAAATGAATTCATAACAATATGGGAAATAATTAAAAAACACGAAGATATCTATGAGTCTGAAAATCTGGAGGAACAATATCCTTCAAAAGAGGATTTAAAAGATATTTATACTCGAATATGTCATGAAAAGGATATATCTGACAGGGCAGATAGCTGTTATGAATTTAAGGATTATGAAAGTATCGACGAATATGCTGAGGACGTGGTCATATCCATGGTATCATCTTTTTCATATTATGATGAAAAAAGTGCTAGAGAAGTGGTAAACAAGTCAATGGATTTTATAAGGGAATGTTATGAAAAAAGATTGCCGGCTATGGATGTGGCTGATGATTTTTGGATATTCTGATTAAATGTCCATTAAAAATAGAATATGGATAATGTTCAAATTCAATGAAAAAAGGAGATTCTTTAAAAGGAATAAGTATATGTTACGAATAACATATACTTCATTTTTACTTATTGTATTGCTAATTTAATATCTTCAGCAGTAACTGTTTTACGTCCGGCATGGTTTGCTAGCTTAGTTGCAATTGCGCCGATTTCAACTCCGTACTCTTCAAGCACTTTTATTAATTCAACTACTGCTTCATCACTGACTCTTTTTCCACCTGCTTGTTGGATAATTCTTTTAACAGGTGCCATTGGTAATTCTGACATAATTATCATTGTCTCCTATATATTCTATAATAATAACTATTGTATGAATCATTATTTAAATGTTGATATTATCCGGGCTATTATTTTAAATATCCTCATAATTTTTAATAAATTCTCTAAAAGAAAAATAATTGGGGTGAGGAGGTTAGTCATTTGTTTTATGCCATGAGCTCATGGATTGTATGAAATATAAGAACATGTTCCTATTTCCAGTATTTGGAAGTATTGTCTTTATATTACCGAAAGGAATACTTTTAATCAGAATACCTTTATATCCACAACGGTATGGTAAACACCTGGAGAATACTTCTTGATGCTTCTTTTATTAAGTACTTCTATTTGTCTTCCTACCTTTTCGGCAGCACATTTGACTCTTTCGACAGGTCTTTCAAATAGTATTGGTTCTGGAGTTGATTCATGATAATGAATTATTCCCCCGGGCTTCAGATATTTCATGGCGCTATCAAGGTAGTGGTGTGTACCTCCGATATAACCCATCATGATTCTATCGGCGATGTGATCAAATTCCTGCTTTGAACAGTCACCGAGTATCGGCTCTACAATATCATCTATCTTGTTCAATTTAACGTTTTCACATAAGAAGTGATATGAATTGGGGTTAATCTCTATCGCATAGATTTTTTTCGGATTGGAATGTACGGCCATAGGCACTGTGAAGTATCCTATACCCGCAAACATGTCGATTATTACTTCATCATCCTCCGGAAGGGTACTCATACGTTTTCTTTCATTGGTGTTTCCCTTGGACCACATAACCTTGGCTACGTCTAACTTGAACTTACAGTAATTTTCCTTATGAATTGTTTCTGTACTGTCACCATAAAGCAGTTCAACTTCCGGTTCACGTTTCTGACCATGAATCTTACCTAATTTAACTATTTTATTAACATAGGGCCTATTTATTAATTCATCCATATCATCCGGTACTTTTTTAACTACCATTATGTCCCCAATTAGTTTACCTTTCATCTACACGCTTCCTTCTACCTTTTTAATTATTCTTGACATATCATTTATATTCTTACACCCATATAATTGATAAGCTCTATCAAATCCTCGAATGATATTAGTTCATGTTTCAGAACGTCATTTTTGGATAGTGTTCCACTCATCTCCCCATCATAGGTCAACATATCCGGACCGCGGTGTATCAATCTGAACTTACCATCCTTTCTGAATATTTCCTCTGCAACCATGTCATGAACGAAGCATCTACCTGGTATAATCACAGTATCTTTAACCTCATTCAAATCAATTTCCTCCAGATCCTCTGCCGTTATCAGACATGCTATCTCCTGTTGGGTTGCGATGACGTTGACGTGTTCTGATGCTCCAAGTTCATCAAATACCTTTTCTATATATGGGGCTGATATTTTACTGGTAATAATGGTAGCTTCCGCCTTTATTGGTGTGAGTATATCGAGGTATTCTCTATTCTTGCTTTTTGCTATAGCATATGGACTGTCGTTATCAGGGTCGCACAGGGGAGTTCCCGTTACCTTCAGATTGTACTCCTTTGCAGTATCCTTAACTAGTTGTTCGAATTCGTGGATGTCCTGTTCGACTATTCCCGGAACTATAGGTTTATCGCTCAATATCAATCCCTGGTTACGGCTATTTGCAAATCTCATGAGTATCAACGCTTTTGCACCCCAGCTTTCAAGGTTTTCACAGGTACGTGCCAATTCTTCACCATCGTTCACGCCTGGTATGATTATCGATGCCGCATGCACATCACATGATTCACAGAATCTTTGTAGTGCTTCAACTGATGCTTCAGGTGTAGGATCATACATCCATTCTCTTCTTAATTCCGGATTCGTTGAAAAAGTGGTGAATGTTGTTTCAACAACATTGTTGTTTATTAGCTTATCAACGATGGATGCATCATCTATTCCCTTACCACTTGTATAACCAAGATGTGTTGATAGACCCATGTCATATATTCCACGGGTAAGTTCCAACAATTCAGGGTAACAGCTAACATCTCCATCACCAGTAATATTTACCATAGTATCCTTTGGCAGTTGTGTTTGGAATATGTTTGTCTGCAGTGATGACAATACCTGATATGCAGGAAAATAATCCCTTGTCATGTTCGTTTCCGTAGTACAGTGACTACATCCAATTTGTCCTGGAGGGCAATGTTTACAACCCAGTACTTTCGTTTCTGTAACTGTTTTAAAGTAGCAGTATTTACAAAAACCCCTGCAATTTTTACCGGGTATACCTCCAACATCAGCCATAATTTGCATAGATAATTATATCTAAATAATAAGTTTTAATAGTATCGATTGATGGACTTCAACTTTTTATTCAAACAGGTAATCTGATGAAGATGTATGATGTATCGATTAAATCATATTATAATTAGGGAATTATTTGAATTTGATTAAAGTGTATATTTTTCCTTAATTCTATTAAAAAATATATTTAATGCTTAACTACTTAAAAAATAAATGATATATTGATTTGATTAAATAATACTTTAATCAAAAAATCCTTTTTTAAAAGAAAAAATAATAATACTGATAAAAATCATATATTTAAATATAATAAAAAATTCAATAAATAAAGGTGTCTTATTATGATAGGAAAAAGTACACATATAGTGGATTGCCGTGAAACAAGGGGTATCGGTGAAGGTGGAGGTATAGCTCAACGTGGAACTTATGCTCAATGTGGTGATGACTTACTGGCCGTAGCTATGAGTCCTGGACGTAGGCATATTACAAAACCGGTATGTGAAATTACATTTGCATTACGTGAAGCCAATATTCAGACAAGTACTCTTGTACTGGATGCAGGTAGTGGTGTACCTAAAGACACTCCATCAGGTGGAGGTCAAGGATTATTTGGTGTAACTCCAAAGGAAATTTCTCAAATGAACAGACATGATATAGTACTGATTCACTTCGGGGGAGTAAAAAATCATATTATATATAAAGCACGTCATGTCTTAAGAAATATCAATAAACCAGTAATCATCATAGCTCAATATCCTGTTGACTTCGAAGACTTTGCAAGAATAGGCGTCAAAACAACGGAAGTAATGCCTGAACACCCTGAAACTAAAGGAATCATCGTGGATTTAATCACGGATGTTATCCGTGGGGAAACATGTACTCAGGAAAAACTGGATGAAATAATCAACAAAGTAGAAAATGCTATCGAGAAATATGCAAAATAACTGACGATGGGGTAACTATATGGACATACTATCAAATCTTCTGTTAGTTACATTCATGGGCTTAATTGCTGTAATTGCCGGTATATTCGAGGACCTGGAAAGTGATGTGGCATCAACCAGCAATCCTAACAGTCAAGTACAGCTGGCTCCCCAGGTAGGTAAGCTTCATAAGCTGTTTAACCGTGCAATATCTGGTGAACCGTTACTTGTAGGGTGCATGTCCGTAATTGCGGGCAGTTTATGTTATGCTTTTTTATCAAGTAACGTAAACGTTCTGCTTGCAATCTTCATTTCAAGCATTCTGGCGACTATTGTACAGACAATATTGTCCATAACATCATACATGGGCAGAATCACAAGTCAATCATTATACAATCAACCATTGTTTATGGATATGTTATATAAGCATGTACCTACAATGATGGCTTTTGCATTTGTCACCTTGTTTTCAATATTGATGTTATCATACGTCATGGTATATTTATTGGTTCCATCAGTTAACCTGTCCTTGCCGATAGTGACAGCATTCATGGGAATTACTCTAGGTTCCATAGGATCTGCTGTTGGTGATATTCATTACGGAGCCGAAAAATTATACCAGAATCAGGAATTCGGTTCAGGACTTCCAGTATCAACTAGTGGTAACATTACAAGAATGTCAAGTATGGGTTCAAATAACTCAATAGACGTATTGCATTTTTGTTCAAAATTTGCCGGACCATTGACTGGATTGGCATTTGGAGTAGTCATATTCCTAAGCTTCTGGACAACCACAGTATTTACGGTTAACTATGCGTTTATTGTAAGTATCATATTAGTAATAATCATAACAGTATTTAATTATCTATTAGAAAGAAAAGCACGTAATAAATATGGAAAATATCAAGATTAATTCTCATCTCTATGGGAATTAGCAATCAAGTAAGCAAAGAAAATAATTGAGGAAAAATATGTTATCAACATTAATTCTATTAATAATTGCCCAGACATTAATTGGGGTAGGAGTTCATTTTATTCCGGTAGGTGGTGCGCCGGCTGCATTATCTACAACTGCAGGAGTTCCTACAGGGGCGCCGATGATAACAATAGGTATGGGAATTACGGGAATACTGGTTACAAGCTCAGTTATTGGCAATCCTATCCCGATTGTACTTCTGTCAGGAATGTCCGCTTCAATGCTTATGATGGCAATAACCATGTTCTTTTCCAATCTCGTTCACGTGTATGGTGTTGGAGTTACAATAGCATCTTCAGCATTCAAGAAAGATCCCCTGACCTCATTCAAACAGGAAGAATACGTAAGTCCCGGAACCACCGGTCATGGTATTCCTACAATATCATTTATCAGTGGATTAATCGGATCATTACTTGGTGGATTGGGAGGAAGCCTACTGTATGTAACAATATACACTGTATTAACCTCCACTGTCAGCTATATAAATCAGGCAGGAATCATCTCGGCACTGTTGACGTTGCTTGTATTTTTTGTAGTGGCGGTAATGTCCTCATACAATATTGGTGGAACAATACAGGGATTTTTCGATAAAAAATTCAAGTCAAAAATCAAATCAGGATTTATGGCATCACTTTTAACATCAATACTTGTTGCAGTAATATACATTATTATATTAGGGGGCTTAATTTATGGCTGATGATGTAATACCTCAGCAGATAATTCTGCTTGTTTCACTGGTTGTTGGACTATTGTCAATATACCTTACCGGTTACACATCCTGTGCCGTATTTTCAATAATAGCAGTCATTCTTGCAGTCATCATGGGAACAAATACATTAAGATACATTGGAAATTATAGCCTGGGAACAGGAATACCATCAATAGTGTATCTGTTGGCTACATGTGGACTTGTAGCGATGATTACGGCAATGTCCGTTTCAAATTATCTTGGAAACGATTTGCTCTTTCCTGTTTTATCGATAATATTTTCCATCATTATTGCATGGATTATATCCTTGATATGCAGATACGTCTTCAATATAGAAATTGAAATATTAACGCGTTCATTTATAGGATTATCCATGGCATCTAACATGGCAATAATGGCATTATCCACATTCATGACATCAACATACAGTCCAAGCATGATTTTTACAGACATAATATTCAATGGATTGATATTATTGATTCTATTTATGTGTGTGATGGCAATTCAAAATCCATACAACTCCTGTATGGGTTCTAACGAGGATCAGATAAGAACATTAACCCTTGCATTATCAAACACATTTTTAATGCTCATAATACTCTCCATAATTGGAGTTTTAAGCACAACAGAATACATAATATATCTTGTAATAAGCATAATAGGATGGATTATAACCTTTAGGAAATATTATGAATACTCATTAAGACAGGCAGCCGAAGTAAAATATCATGGTTTCTGGACCAAAGGAGATGAAGGTGGTTATTATGACAAGTAATGTAATAATAATAGATGATGATTATATACTCGATACGGACACATATACCATTGGCTTAAAGTCAGATAAAAAAATAAACAAGTCCTCTTCTATAGACTTTGATAAGATAAACGATGAACTTGACAGGTTGGAAAATGCTATAGAAGATTTGGAATCATCACTCGATCCACGTACAACTTCAAGGATCTCATGCGATAATCGTGAAGGAATATACTTAAACGAGGGATTAATAACCAATATTATCATAGGAGTAATATTGGCATTGATACTTATTATATTAATAATTTAATTGGATGTGAATATAAATGGTTCAAAAGAAGGATGTTGTAGAAGGATGGCCACTTGAAACAGGGGATTATGACGTCGGTGATATTCAATGTCCAGTTGCAGTTGTTACATTGGGTTCAAAGATGAATGAGGAAGTCGTCAATCGCGGTGCTTGTATAGCAGGACCCCTTCACACAGAAAACCTGGGTATTGAAAAGGTAGTTGCAAACGTCATATCAAATTCCAACATAAGATTTCTGATAGTATGTGGAAGTGAAGTTCAAGGTCATATAACCGGTAAAACAATGGAAGCATTGTATGAAAACGGAATAGATCCGGAAAAGAAGGTAATACTGGGGTCACCTGGTGCCATACCGTTTGTCGAAAACCTCTCGGTAGATGCAGTTGAACGTTTCCAAGATCAGGTCACGCTAATAAGCATGATTAATAATGAAAACCTGGATGAGATAGAAGAAAAGATTCAGGAATGCATAGCCAATGATCCTGGAGCATACTCTGAGGATGCAATGATTGTTGAATTAAATGATGTTAAGGAAGAAGAAACTGATGAAATAGTGGATGATTATGTTGAAGAAATAAATGTCGGTGCTGTAGATTCAAGCCAGGTAGCATTGGAGCATATCGAGTCAAGAGTACGCTACATCAAAGGGCAGGTAAATGAAGTGGCTGCAATGGAAAGGCTCTCATCAGGATACTATGCGGGTAGAATGGAAGGAATAGTCATAGGATTTTGTTTCACACTGATTATCGTATTAATACTGATATTTAAGGGATTGCTGGTATTATGAAGAAAAACATGGAAAACATCACAGATATAATCAATACCGTGGAATATAAGACACAACTTATTGGAAGAAATGAACGATTGACCAGTGGTATTAGAGAAACTCGCCTAAAGGGAATAGTGGTTGGATTTATAATCACATGTCTTGTCATATTATTGCCGATAATATATTATAAGGGTGGTATTTAGATGTCAAAGGATGATAATATGGAATCAATCAATGATAGATTGGATGAATTTGAACAAAGACTTGAAGAAACACGCGGTGAATTTTCACAAAACCTTGGAAAATCCATAGGACGTGAGGTAGGAGTATTATATGGAGTAATATTTGCATTGCTTCTTATTATAATACTCATGAAATTAAAGATAATTTAACTGGAAAGGAATGATTTTATGTTTAAATTTGAGAAAAAACAGGAAGTATTTGACATATATGGTGTTAAAGTTGGAGGACAACCTGGGGAATATCCAACCGCACTTGCGGGAACAATATTCTATGCCGGACACAATATAATATCCGATGAAAAGAAGGGGGAGTTTGACAAATCCAAAGCGGAGGATTTATTGAACATCATGGATGAGATGACCGACAAGACTGGAAATCCAAATATAGTACAGGTATTCGGAGCTACTCCTGAGGCATTAACAAAATACATCGATTTCGTTGCTGACATTTCAAACTCACCATTTTTGATAGATTCAACATCAGCTGATGCACGTATGGCAGGTGCAGAGTTTGTAACGGAGTCAGGCTTATCAGAACGTACTATATACAATTCAATAAACATGTCTATAGATGAGGATGAGATAACTTCACTAACACAATCGGATATAACTTCATCCATCATTTTAGGTTTCAACCCAACACAGCCGGGTGTTGATGGTAAAATAAGTCTATGGGAAGATGGCTCTGGAATAATGGACAAAGGACTTCTTGAAATAGCATCCGATTGTGGAATAACAAAGCCATTGATGGACGTTGCTGTAACTCCTTTAGGTCAAGGGGGAGGACTTGCAATTAAGGCAACGCTCAAAGAAAAAAGTATATGGGGTTATCCGGCAGGTAGTGGAGTACACAACGTACCTTCCGCATGGGAATGGATAAAACAATACAAAAAGGAATACAAGGAAGTATGGCCTGTATGTGATATAGGAGCAAATATAGTTCAACAAATGGTCGGTGGAGACTTTGTACTATTCGGTCCAATTGAAAATACTCGTATGGCATTTACCGCATGTGCAATGACGGACATGTTTATAGCAGAAGCAAATGAATCAATAGGAATAACTCCTTCGGATAATCATCCATATAAAAACTTACTCTGATATTTATGTCAATAGAAAAGGTATCCATAGTTAAGGCGGATAAGAAAGTTATCAAAGACCAATTTTTCACGGTACTATCTGTAGAATTAGGAAATACCACTCTTAAATCCATCATAACAACAAGTAATGTTAAAAATAACAAATCATTCCAACTTGTTAAATTAGTTAAGCTAACTAGGGATATCCGAAATCCATACGATGGTGAAACAGTATTTGGACACACAATATGGAACAAGAGCTTATCCAAGGAGGCTATAGTTGAGGCCATACGTGATCTGATACTGGAATCACTATCTGAAGTGGAAATGACTGTGGATGAGTTGGACTTTGTAGTCAGGTCAACGGGCGTCGTAGCTGTATTGTCATCCGATGAGGAATTAAATTACATCATACAAGCATTATCATCCGCCTGTCTGTCTGCAGGAGTTAAACCTTCACAGATGACGGCACCATTCACATTGGATAATATTCCTGAACATATACGAAAATACTCTTTTTTTAACAATATTGAATTTGACGGATCAGTAGTGGGCATATCCTCCCTGCAATTAAGCGGAGTTGTCTCTAATGAGATGGAAAGTGAACTGGTAACTGCGGGAATGAAGCTGGCATCAAAGTCATCATCCATAGAATATAGGAATCCTGTGGTGTCTGTGGATATGGGAACGACACTTGCTGGCCAGATTGTTGATGACTCACGGCCCTATGCTGAGGTTGCATGTAACTTTATAGGTCTTGCCGGTGGAATAATGGATATTGTACTTAGGGGCTGTGGAGTAATAGAAAATATTCATTCAACGATAGATGTTGATTTTAATCAATTTGATGATGAATTAAATGTGTATAAACTTCATAAAGATACGATTAAATTGCATGAAAATATTGATATAAATGAAGTACCTGCTGACGTCGAGGAATATGGATGTGTAAGTGTATATCAACAAAAAAGAATCAACTCAAAAGTTAAGTTAATCGGCTGCAGGATAAATGATGAAAAAAAATTGATAATGGAATTCAAGAGGATTCTCGACGAAAACCCAAAGATAATCTCCGAACAAATTGATGACTTCTATGCATACCTAATCAAACGATTAATCGATAAGTCCAATGAAATGAATTTAATAACACCTCATTCAACGCTTGCAATAACAGGACGTGCAGGAATAACCACAAACAAAATACGATACATTGAAGAATACTTATCTGACGAATTTGATGACATACTGCTTGTGGAGGATGCACTGGCACAGGGAGCAACAATGATGGCAAGATGCATGAATTCGCTCGGAACACCCATAAATCCGATGGGTGGAAGTAAAGGTAGAATGTGTATAATGCAGGAGCGAATAAAGCATAACAAAAAAATCTAGGAACCACGTGATTTCAATGGAAAGACTAAAAAACAATCTGCTTCTTTTTTCCTACATGATACTGATAGGCATAATCTCAGGTTTGATAATTTGGAGTTTTATAAAAGTAATGAATGTTGGAATAAACTTCTTCTGGGATTATCTGCCTACACGCTTAAACTTCAAATATTACACAATATTTACATGTCTTATCGGCGGATTAACAGTTGGTCTTTTTAAACATAAATACGGCGAAAATACCCGTGAATTAGCAGAAGTAATAAAGACAGTCAAAACAGAACACAGATATCCATATCATAATATTCTTGTCTCAATCCTATCCGCATTGCTTCCACTGGTGGTAGGTGCCAGCGTTGGACCGGAAGCTGGACTGACTGGAATTATTGCAGGTCTATGCACTTGGATAGGCGATAAATTAAAGAGGTTTAATAATCAATTGGAAGACCTGACGAGTATAGGAGTAATGGCTACATTGGCCACGATATTTGCTTCTCCAATGTTTGCTTTTGTCGAGCCGCTTGAAAATGAAGAGGATGTAAAATTACCGAAGACATCAAAAAACATACTCTATTTTACGGCTATCTTAAGTTCATTTGGAGTTTTCATATTATTGAATCACTTGACAAATAGTAAAATGGGAATGCATACAATGGGAATTGCAAACCTAAGCAGCATAAATCCATTATACATAGTATTATTGTTGTTTATCGGAGTAGCTTTATCCTATTTCTATTTTGCATCAAATGTTCTAGTAAAAAGGACTTTTGAAAATATGAATGATAATCATATCCTAAAAGGGGTTATTGGGGGATTGATTCTCGGTATATCTGGTAGCTTACTGCCATTAACCATGTTTTCAGGAGAACATCAAATCCACATGCTCTTGGAAAGTGGGGTACAGATTGGTGTTCTCATACTGATTGCTACAAGTATAACTAAAATATTGCTTACCAATATATGTATTGAAACTGGATTGAAGGGAGGACATTTCTTTCCAATGATATTTTCGGGAGTGGCGATGGGCTATGCAATGAGTATAATCATGAATATAGATCCGATAGTTTCAATGTCCGTAGTTACAACGGCACTCTTGGCTAACATATTGAAAAAGCCAATTGCAGTGGTTTTGTTATTGATGATTCTCTTTCCAGTAAACATGATTCCATTGATGTTACTTACGGCAGTAATATCCTGTTTGTTCAAAACGTCCAAAACATTGCTTTTGGCCTAATGAATAATTAATTATTCAATTCTATTTTTTTCACTGAATTTATGAAGTATATTTTAAAAATTCTACGTATAATAATTTAAAAAAAGGATTACACAATTACCTGTGTATTGTATGGGAGGCTATGGCAGTATACTTCAAAACGTAATGTTAACCGTAAAACAATGAGTATAGGTGGGTTACATCCATACTCATCTATTTTATTATTTTTTTAATTGATTTATATCACTTTAAAATCGATTAATTTGATTTTATTGGAAATCAATTCAGGATTTTCATCGATTTTTTCCGATAATTTTGTTGTTATGTATTTCTTGTTGTCATCAGGAAAGACTGTGGCTATATTCAAATCTTCATCATCCATCAATACGCTTGCCAGGAAATTTGCACCACTGGAAATGCCTATGCCTAAACCAAATTCTTTGGCTATTCTCTTGGACATATTGATGGCATCCAAGTCATCGATTAAGACTATGTCATCTATCAGTTCTTTTTCAACAATTCCTGGGATGAAATCATCTCCTATTCCTTCAATCATATGACTTCCCTCTTCCATACCCATTTTCAGTATGGATAATGTGGATGGTTCCAAAGCGTAAATCTTTGAATTAGGATTATTTTCTTTCAATCTTTTTCCAATACCCATCAATGTGCCGCCAGTTCCTATACCTGAAACAAATGCATTGACATCCGGCAGGTCATCTATAATCTCTTTGCCTGTGGAATTATATTGTGCTTCTACATTCAACTTATTGTCAAATTGAAGTGGCCTGTACGCTCCTGTTTCTTTTGCAAATTTCTCTGCCAATTCCAAAGCCCTTTTAAATCCACCTTCCTCCTTGGATACCAGGTGAACATGTGCCCCATACATCTCAATCAGTTTTCTTCTTTCTAAACTCACCCAATCTGGCATGAATATGTGGACGTCATGGCCATAGAGGGCTCCGATGGCACTAAATGCAATACCTGTATTTCCGCTGGTAACTTCTACAATACTCTGACCTTCTTTCAGGTTACCATTTTTTCTTTCTTCTTGAATTATATATAATGCAATTCTATCCTTTATGCTTCCTGAATAGTTATAGAATTCAAGTTTTGTGTAAATACTTCCTTTCTTTTGTTCATATTCATAATCAATCTGTATCATTGGTGTATTGCCAACAAGTTTTCCAATATTCATATAATCTCAATCCAATAAAAAATAATCTTTTAGTACATCTATTTCATATATAGAAATTCTCTTCTTAAATCCGTGTTAATCTCCTTAAAAAAATAGAATGTATATTGTCGTATCTAATCTAAAACAAAAATATCTCTATTATTAATTATAAATTACATTTAATTTTAACCTTTCGGTTTTTTGATTGGGCAGTATGCGTTAAATATTCAAGTATTGAATTGTCAGGATTGTTATAGAAAAGTTTATATTTACTTATACTCAACTATAATCGGAGACAAAAATAAATAAAGTAAAAAAATTATATGAAATTAGTTAAGATAACATGGTGAATTAAAATGTCAATAGCAGATATGGTATTCGGAAAAAAAGATACAAAAGATGATTTGTTGAGATATTTCAAAAAACATGATTTATATTCACAGTTAACTCCGGAAGGAGTCAAAAAAATAGAAAATAACATTAATGATGGAAGCCTTAGAAAAAGGCAGCATGTGGACAAGTCAATCGAGTTATTGGTTAAAACAAACAAACATACTCAAGATAAATATGGAAAAACATATTTCTAATATGTAAACATATTCTAAAGTAATTGATCTTTAAAATCTTACTTACTTTTTTTTACATTTTTTTCTTATCATCCTCCTTTTTTTTCAAAAGCATTATTTGCTGAAAGTCTATTCAAAAGATTAATATTATTCATTTATGTTAATAAAGGGGCTTATGTAGGTTATTTTAATATTATTATGTTCATTGTAGTTTATATTGAATTAATGATGTTATTTTTTTATTTAAGGATGTAATTCATAGTATTCTCTTGATTAAATATCTAAATGAAGTTATTGCTTTAAAGTAAACTTTATATACTATAAATTGGATATTTTCTTTTATAAAATAACAATATTGGAGGTTATTTCATGAAAATTTGTCATCTTTGTGGCTTTGAAAATCAAGATACTGCACAATTTTGCATAAGTTGCGGTGGTAACTTACAAATCAATACACAATCACAACAACAGTCAAACGCAAATCAAAATAATGATAACAATGTTCAACCTAACAGCAATCCTCAATTCCAATCACAGCCTAATCCTGGAAAAGAAGCTCAACAGCAAAATCCAAACATTGCATATCCTAATAATCAGCATAATGTTCCATATAATAACGGACCAAATGCTTATCAAGGGGGATACTATCATCCGGTTAACCAGAAAAACATGGCCGTAGCAGTGTTACTGGATTTGATTGGGGGAATACTCCTTTATTTCCTAAGTGGTATCGGACAGTTATATCTTGGATTGCATAAAAGAGGAATAGTTTTATGTCTATTGGGATTTATTCCTATCATATTGAACATGTTATTTATGCAGAATCTAACATTATATATGTTAATATTAGTACTGGGAATTGCTTATGTAATATTCTGTGCTTATGATGCATATATATGTACCAAAGCAATAAATGAAGGAAGAGCAGTACCACTACTTTTTGGAGTATTGGATTTGGAATAAGCAATCCCTCCTCTTCTCTTTTTAGATATCCTTCTTTTGAAATGTTTAAATCCATTATTTTCATTAATTAAATCTTGCCGAATGCTGGTTTAATTGTTCTATTTTTTCATTGATTATTTCATATTCTTGGGAATACAGGAATTGAAAAATGAGTTATTATACATCTTTATTTTCTACTTTGTCATATTATTCTATAATGCAATAAAAGCAAAGGGGTACATAAATACCTTTAAAATATAAAATAAAAGGAGATTAAGGGGTACTGATAATGTAATTGAAAACAACATACCAACACCAGAACCAAAAATACCAACAAATATTTCAGTGATAATGGGTTATAAAACAGCAGAAGTTGGAACAAATGTGAATGCAGTAGTGACGTTTTACAAAAAATCTGGTCCAGTACATGTCTATGTAGATGATGAAGAAGTTGCAAATCTTACATTTACAAAAAGAGATACAGCTATATACATATTCCGTTCATTAACTGTTGGAAATCATACAATTAAATTTACATTTGATGGTAATGATATTCATGAATAATGTTCTGCTGAATATGAACTTGAGATAACACCAATTGTACCAAAAGAATCAGAAATTAATATATTAATTAATAATTATCCACCAGTAAACAATACTGCTGAAGTAGAAACAAATCAAACAATAAAAATAGCTGGATACTTCTCAAGCGAATTTTCAGGAGTAACATTTGACTACATGACGGTATATATAGATCAAATAGAAACCACAAACATCACACCATACACGGATTGGGGTTCATTTGAATATAACTACACGCCAACCACACCAGGTATCCATGAAGTAAAATTCACATATGCAGGAAGTGAAAGATACTTACCATCAGAAGCATATATAACAATAATAGCAACAGAACCACCAAAAGAATATTCACTCGTGGTGGATACAACAGAGTTTACTCCAGGTCAAACTACTAATATAACAGCAAGTATACTATTTGGAACAGAAACATTAAAAGATGTAGCAACTAACATCACAAAAGGTAAAATAACCTTTAAAGTAAATGGTAAAACCTTAAAGATGATAGTGGTAAGGTAATTTATGCTAAAGTAGTAAATGGTACAGCAACTATAGAAAACTATATTGTACCAGATGACTGGGCAAAAGAAGGCACCACTATACATGTAGTATACTCTGGATCCACTCAGTGTGAAAAACTAACCAGTGAAAAAACAGAGATAACAGTAGAAAAAGCAGCACCAACACTCACAACAGAAAGCGTAACAGCAACTGCTGGTTCAACTATACAACTTAAAGCTACAATAACTGATGGGAACAAAGTCATCAACACGGGTAAAGTAGTCTTCAAGATTAACGGTAAAACAGTTAAAGACGAAAACGGTAAAGTAATCTATGCAAAAGTAGTGGACAACCAGGTAATAATAAACTATACATTACCAAGTGATATGAAAGCAAAAGAATATAACATAACCGCTACATTCATCAGTAATGATTATGAACGCCTTGAGGATACTAAAGTGTTAAATGTAACTGATTAAAACTTGTCTTTTTTTATATTTCCCCTTTTATAAGGGGATAATTTACTTTTTTTATATCAATATTATGAATGATTCATAAATAA
>MVJJ01000166.1 GCA_003266145.1 Methanosphaera sp. SHI613 | reverse complement strand
GCTTCACCTTTGAGGAATTTTTCAGCTACTGTTGGATATAATGCGTAGGTTAAAACATCTTCTTCTTTGGTGTATAATTTGTTTTCCTTGACGTATTTACGTGCTTCTTCTAGTTCCGGTTCGAGTAAATCTGCAGGTCTGCAGGTAATTGCTTCCTCATCACCTAATGCTTTTTTATATAAATCCTTATTGATTTCAGCTGGTGCTTTACCGTATGCTCCTTTTAGGTATTCTTTTACTTCTTTGGTGATGTTTTCATATCTTTTACCCATTAATACATTCATTACTGATTGTACACCAACTATTTGGCTTGTTGGAGTTACTAGTGGTGGATATCCTAAATCTTCTCTTACGTGTGGGATTTCATTGAGCACATCTTCATATTTATCAATTGCATCTTGTTGTTTTAACTGTGATACAAGGTTTGAGAGCATACCTCCAGGTACCTGATATCTCAATACGTCTGTGTCTACTCTTGATGCTAATGGATCTATTAATCCCTGATACTTTTCGTATAGTTCTGCAAAGTATTCCTTGACCACATTCAATTGTGCCAAATCTATTCCAGTATCATATTCTGTTGATTGTAGAGCTGCAACTACACTTTCGGTTGGTGGTTGTGCTGTTCCACCTGAAAATGGTGATATTGCAGTATCTACCATATCCACTCCTGCTTCTATTGCTGCCTGATAACTCATTAATGTTAATCCACTGGTACAGTGACTGTGTAAGTTTACATCTAAACTTGTCTGTTCTTTTAATGCTGTTACCAAATCTTTGGCCATTATAGGAGTTATTAATCCAGCCATATCCTTGATTGTTATTGCATCACATTCCATTTCTTCGAGTTTTTTAGCGAAATCCACGTATGACTCTATGGTGTGAACTGGACTTATGGTATAACTTATTGTTCCCTGTACATATGCCCCTTGTGCTTTTGCTGTCTTAATGGACATTTCCATATTTCTAGAATCATTTAGTGCATCGAATATTCTGAATACATCTACACCATTCTCATATGATTTTTCCACGAATTCCTTTACAACATCATCCGCATAATGTTTATATCCTACAAGGTTTTGTCCTCTTAATAACATTTGTAATGGTGTTTTGCTTACGTTTTCCTTGAATAATCTAAGTCTTTCCCATGGATCTTCATTTAAAAAACGAATACATGAATCGAAAGTTGCTCCTCCCCATGCTTCTAATGAAAAATATCCTACTTTATCCATTTCTTCAATGATTGGAAGCATGTCTTCTGTTCGCATTCTAGTAGCGATTAATGATTGATGAGCATCACGTAATGCAGTTTCAATTATTTTCACTTTTGCCATTATGCCACCTACTGATTTTTATTAATTTATTAAAATAATGTTTTTTATCCATTATACTATTATCTATATTTATAAGAAGTAATATATTAGTTTAATCTTTAACTTGAATATTGAAATTTTTTTAAATATGAGTATATTGTAAAATAATGAAAAATAGTATTGGATGTGAAAAAAAAGATTGTTAGATATGTTCATATCTATTTTAATCTTTTACCTGTTACAGGTTTTTTATTTTGCCAACTGTATCTTCTTAATCTGCGGGATCTACCGAATCCACAGGAAGCACAGTATTTTTTATTTGGGTTGTAAGCGTTTCTTCCACATCTTCTACATCTGATATGATTTTTCTTATTACGTTTCCCAAATGATGGTGTTCCTTTCAAGTATAATTCCTCCAATGATTATGTTAAATAATGAATAGAAAATCCTTTATGAAAAAGGTAAAAAAGAGAGAATAGATTAAAGTCTATTCCAATAATTTACGTATATTCAACAAAAAAATAGTTGAAAAACAATTTTAAAATAAGGACGATTAATAATAGATGTAACTACTAAGGTGTCCTTTTATATGTCTATCCTGGTGAGATATATACGATGTTATCTCCACGGACTAAAACAACGCCTAATCTACGAGTGGATTCCCCATTTTCGAGTTCTTCGGCATCGTTAAGTACTAAATTCATGTGCATATCAAAGCTTTGTAATGCACCTCTGAATTCTTTTCCACCTTTAAGTTTAATAAGTACTTGAGAATTTAATGATTTTCCTAATGCATCTAGAGGTCTAGATGTATTGTTGTTATTTTTTTGGTCATTCAAATTAATCACCTTATCTATAATATAATTATTTATTTATTTTAGATTATATATAAAGGTATCTATGATTTATATTAAAGCTTGGAAAACCCATAAAAAAGCTTTCTGAATAATTCAAATCCACATATTAATTATATATTAGTTTTTGAAATGATATAAAGTTTTTTAAAAAACGACTTTGCAGATTATCCATATTTAACGACGCTTTAGAAATAGATTAAAAACTAAATGTAACATCGGCTGCTAGAATTACATGACAACACCATGAAACATATATCCTCCATGGGATATGGACAAAAGCAATGCAATGATAAACGACTATTAGACAACTTCTAATTTACAATTCTGAAAAAATATTTTATATTGAAAAAATAAAGATATTATCTAAAATAATAACAAAAATAATAATTACAAATAATGATTATTGGACAAGTGAGTCTATGAAAACAAAACAACGTTACTTTCTAAAAAACAAAAAAATTAAGGAAATCAAAAAAGAACTAGGCAACTATGAGGATATAATTCCCAAAAAAGCACAAGTGGAACTTATAAAAATCGAAGACATGCCTGATATATTGCTTGTAAACAATCAACCGCTTATCATGCAAACTGAAGATAGGGTAATCCCAACACTGAAGGCCGTTGTAGATAAGGAAATTACGGAAAAATATGCTAAAGTTGATATGGGTGCCATAAACTTCGTCATCAAGGGTGCAGATATAATGTCACCCGGAATAGTGGATGCAGATACAAGCATAGAACCTGGAGAAACGATAATCATCATAGAAGAAGGCCATAACAAACCATTGGCTATTGGTATTAGCCTAATTACAGGACAGGAAATGATCGATAACAATAAGGGTAAAGCCATAGAAAATCTCCATTACGTTGGAGATGAAATCTGGGACTTAAGAATCTAGGTGTATAAATGGATAAAAACATCAAAATGAAATATTCATCCGGAAATGTATTGTCCGAAAAGATACATAAAATCGGCCTTATAGCACTGGGTTCCCATAGAGAAAATCATGGAAGTTGCCTGCCAATAGATACCGATTCCAAGATAGCATCAAACGTGACACTTAAGGTTGCAACCGATACCGGCGCTACTTATCTGGGTATATTCTATGGTGCAACCGAATATGACTATGTTAAACATGGACATCATCTTGACAAGGATGAATTACTCTATAATCAGATTATACCACAGCTGAATAATGCACGAAAGTTGCTTGATTTAAACAGCGTGATAATCGTCAACGGTCATGGAGGAAACAATCTGATAAAGGATGATGTAGACATAATAGAAAAGGAGTGCAAGCTGAAGATTATCTTCAACAACTCGATTATAGAAAATGAGGGACCCCATGCATGTACCGGTGAGCTGTCCATGGGAAAGGTACTCGGCATTTGCGATGAAGAAAAAATCAGTGAACATCAAAATTTTGATAGAAACCCTGAAGTGGCCATGATCGGATTGAAACTTGCCAGAAAAAATAATGACATCATCGACAAAGAAGCAAGACATATAGAAAAAGAGGGCATGACCATTGATGAAGAATTCGGTAAAAGATTACTGGATGATGCTTATGATAGTGTTATAGAGGATATAAAAAAATTATTAAAAAAGGAAGATGATTGATTATTTTCCTTGTTCTATCTTTTTAATTAAACGATTACAGTTATCGCTTACTTTTTTATTGTTGAATGCATATGCTATTCTGGATATTGCTTCCAAGGTTCTTATTGCCTGGTCAAGCCACGTGAATATATCCCCTGGGTATATGTGAATATCATATAATGACATGAACTCCTTACTTATTCTGTTAGGACTCCAACCTTGAAGTCTTCTTCTTAGTATCTTATGTGATATGTTCTTTTCAAGACATCTGCAGAATGGTCTTTCCTTACATTTACAGTCCATGAAGTCTATTTGCATGGCAAGTATCTTATCGACATACTGAGGGTCAAGTTTTGCCAGAACCTCACCAGAAGTTAGGATTGTTCTTGTTGAATCGGCAAACAACCTGGTACTTACATTTGTTTTGATGGCCTTGGCTATACGTGTTACCAACCTGTTGCTGATATATGCACTGTCGAAGGCCTCTATCGATTCTACTGTCAACAGCGGATCCTGATTTATATGTTTCTTTATATAATCTGCCTTAGGTATTGCCAAAAAGGACATTGAAACAGCACGGCCATATCTTGTTGGAAGTACCACAGACTCATTATTTTTATGAGTAGTTATCATCTTTTTATCATAGAGCAGGTTTATAACATCATCAAATAGGACTGGAGTTTCCAATTTTTTATATTTGGATTCCAAATTCCTGATATCAGGATTTTTGATGGAAGATATATCAGCCAGTACCTGTTCATAGCTGTCAAGTTCAGTGTACTCCACGTTTATATCATCAACATCACTTTCCAATAGCTTCATGGCCATTTCCTCTTCGGATTCATTATCATACTCCTTTGATATTTCAGGAAGCAGGAATACCTTTCCACGGTCATGATATGTTGGTCTTCCGGCACGTCCCAGCATCTGTGAAAAGTCATTGTTGGTAAGCCACTTGTTTCCCATACGTAATGTTTCAAATAGAACCTGTGCTGCCGGGAAATCCACACCTGCAGCCAATGCCGCGGTAGTGACAACTGTAGAGATGTTCTGGTTTGCAAAATCCTTTTCGATTTTGACCTTCTTGGAATATGACAAACCTGCATGATATGCCGCCGCGGTTAATCCTCTTTTTTGTATCTGCTGTGTTATGGAGTGGGTTTTTCTACGTGAATTAGTGAATATTATTGTTTGTCCCTGATATCCCTTTGAAGATTTGGTGTTGAACTCCTTTTTAGCCAGTTTTGCAAGCAGGGTATTTTTCTCGTATTCATTTTTTGTGAATATAAGGTGACGTTCCAATGGTACGGGCCTCTGGTCATACTGAACCAGTTTCATTTTGAAATTGTTTGCTATTTGTTTTGAATTCTTGACCGTAGCGGATAATCCTATAAGCTGTGCATCCGGAAATATGGTCAATAACCTATTTACAAGGCCGTTTAGTCTTGGTCCACGTTCCTCTTCACCAAGCATGTGTATTTCGTCTATGACTACACATCCGATATTCTTTAATTCATCATACTTTGCCGAACGTAACATGAAGTCCAATCCTTCATATGTAGCAACGATAATATCTGCATTTTTTGCGGATTTGTTGGCAATGGTTAACTCATTTTTTGCCTTTACTCTATTTGAACCGACCTTGATGGCAACTTTTAATCCGAGTGCTTTGTATTGTTTTTTGAAATCACGATATTTCTGGTTAGCAAGGGCAACCAATGGCGTCAGGTATATGAATTTTTTATGATTCATGGCCTTAGGTATTCCTGCCAATTCCCCTACAAGCGTTTTACCTGATGCTGTAGCAGATACAACTAGTAAATTTTCACCTTCAAGTAAGCCTGCCTGGAGTGCTAATATTTGTACAGGAAGAAGATGTTTTAGCTTCTTTGACAGTATGTTCTTGAATTTTTTCGGTATTTTAAGACTGTTTACGTTTATCTTTGGATATTTGTGTTTTTTTACTGTGATCTTATCATATAACGTTAAATCTTCATTTTTAATTGGATTGAACTTTGGATCAAATACCTTAAGTACTTTCTCCAGATTATGGGTCTTATCAAGTAATTTCTTAAAATTTGGAAATGTTGCTTCCTTATATCCACGTAACTTCATTATCCGGTGTATCTCATCTTCGGCACATGATTTGCATATGTATTCATCATAAAGCTTGTATGATGCTGATTTTTTCAGTAGAGTTATGTTTCCTTCAAATGTACAGTGTCTGCAGATGTGCGTATACTTATAGGGTATGTTTAAGGAGTCAAGCATCTTTTCGATATTTTCATCCTTGGTGGCCAATAAGACGTTCTGTTTTCTCATGATTTTTATTGCTTCTTTAGGCATTTTTATAGTTTCAACATTATCCTGTCTGATAATGAAACGATATGGCCTAATCTTACCGTCATTTTCCTGCAATTTGAAATAACTGTAGAACAATGGAACTCTTTTTGTGTTCAATGCACCTTTGGCCGGTCCTATTGGATACAATTCAACGATTTTCTTATTTCTTCTCAAAATTATCATGTTATCAAAAATGTGATTTTTATCTTTTATTAATCAAAAATAAATTAACCTTTAATCAATATATATATTTCTAAAACTAAATAATTAATTATTGTAGATGTAAATAGATAATTTAAGAAATATAAAAATTTATAAGTTAATCAATGAGGATGAAATCATGTACAATATGGGAGCATCAACCAAACCAGGTTATGACATAGCCAATAAAAGTAGGGAAATTATAAAATCATTAATTGATGATGACACTAAAGACTTAACATATGAAGAAAGAGACATTGTGGAACGTGTAGTTCATTCTACGGCTGACCCTGAATATGCCAAGCTAGTTAAAATTTCACCGACATTTGTTAAAACAGCACTTGATTGTTTTGATAAAAAAGAGGATATATTAACGGATATTAATATGGTTAAATCAGGTATTACCCGTTATGATGGAAAAGTAATGTGTTATATACGTGATGAAAGAGCCGTGAAACTTGCAAAGAAAGAGGAGATTACCAGATCAGCCGCAGCAATGAGAATTGCAGCTGAAGATGGATTTAAAGGTATTGTAGCAATAGGAAATGCACCAACGGCATTATTTGAAGTAATGGATCTTGTAGAGAAAGGTCAAATGGATGCCCGTGCCGTTGTAGGTGTACCGGTCGGATTTGTAGGAGCTGCAGACAGTAAGGAAGCACTCTCAAAAACGGACATACCCTATACCATCACAACCGGTCCAAAAGGTGGAACTCCAATAGCGGTAGCTGTAGTCAATTCATTACTTAACATTAGAAAATAATCAGGGAAGATAACATGAATATGGATAAATCAAAAAAATTGTATGAAGAAGCAGTAAATTATTTACCTGGAGGAGTCAATTCTCCTGTCAGAGCATTTAAACCTTATCCTTTTTTTGTCGAAAAGGCTAAAGGTTCCAAGTTGTATGATGTAGATGGAAATGAATATATCGATTACTGTTTAGGCTATGGACCAATCATAATGGGACATGCAAATGACAAGATTATTAGCGAATCAATAAAGCAGCTGGAGTTGGGTACCGATTTTGGTACTCCATCTGAAAAAGAAGTTCAGCTTGCTAAGGAAGTTATAAATAGAGTACCATGTGCAGAGATGATTCGTTTTTGTAACAGCGGTACCGAAGCAACCATGAGTGCCATAAGATTAGCAAGAGGTATCAGCGGCAGAGATAAGATTATCAAATTTGAGGGAGCATACCATGGGGCACATGATGCGGTTCTTGTCAAGTCAGGTTCAGGTGCTATAGGAATGCCTGATTGTCCGGGCATACCAGAGGAAGCTACCAGAAACACGATACTTGTAGCATTTAATGATGAAGATGCTATACGAAAGGTCATAGAGGAAAATAAGGATGACATAGCATGTATTATTGTTGAACCTATCATGGGAAACATTGGATGTGTACCACCTAAAGAAGGTTATCTGAAATTCTTAAGAGAAATAACCGAAGAAAACAACATCATATTCATAATTGATGAAGTCATTACAGGTTTTAGAATTGCAAAAGGTGGAGCTCAGGAATATTATGACGTTACACCAGACTTGGTTACTTTTGGAAAAATATTAGGTGGAGGATTCCCAATAGGAGCTATTGCAGGTAAAAAAGAATACATAGAACAATTTGCTCCTAGCGGTAAGGTTTACCAGGCAGGTACATTTAGCGGTAACCCTATGAGTATAAATGCCGGATTAGCAACGATGGATTTACTGACAGATAAATTCTATAAGGACATGCATGACAAAGGAGAATACTTCAGAAATGGTATAAGGGATGTTCTCAACAAATTGGACATCAACTACCAGGTTACCGGCGTTGAGTCAATGACCGAAGTATACTTTACGGATAATGAAGTTTATGATTTTGAATCTGCAAAAAATGTCGATACGAAAGCTTTTGACAAGTACTTCCATACATTACTGGAAAATGGAGTATTCATTGCACCTTCACAATATGAATGTGTCTTCTTATCCTCAGCCCACTCATTGGAGGACATTGATAAAACATTAGATGCTATGGAAATAGCTCTTAAGAGTTTATAATTATCCTCCCCTTCATTACTTTTGACTTTTTAACAAGCTATTCAAATAATTATCATAAACTATTTT
>MVJJ01000140.1 GCA_003266145.1 Methanosphaera sp. SHI613 | reverse complement strand
AACAGAAACCACAACAACAATAAACATACCAGAAACAATAATCACAAACAAACCAGTCGAACTAACAGCAACAGTAAAAGACATAGATGAAAACCCAATCAACGAAGGAACAATAACATTCACCAAAAACAATGAAACAATAGCACAAGCTGAAGTAATAAATGGAATTGCAACAGCAACAGTTACATTCAAAGAAGCAGAAGATCCAACAATAGTAGCATCATACACACCAAATAGCACAGGTTTAACAACAAGCAGTGCAGAAGCAACAACAAGCATACAAAAACCAACCACACAACTAAACATCACAGACGTAAACCTAACAGCAGGTAAAACAGTAACACTCACAGCTACACTAACAGATCAACTAGGAAACAACATCACTGGTGGAAAAGTAGTATTCAAAGTAAACGGTAAAACAGTAAAAGACACAAACGGCAAAGTAGTATATGCAAAAGTAGTTGATGGAGTAGCTACTTTAGAATATACAGTACCAACCACATATGCAGATAAAGAATTAAACATAACAGCAACATACACAGGAACAAGCACATACAACAAAGAAACAGCAACCATCACAAAAACAGCAACCAAACCAGCACCAACACTCACAATAACACCAATAACAAGTGACGTACAAACAGGAAGTACAATAAAAATAGAAGCAAAAGTAGCAGCAGGCGACATACCAATAACCACAGGAAAAATCGTATTCAAACTCAACGGAAAAACACTAAAAGACGCTAACGGCAAAGTAATCTATGCAAAAGTAGATGCAAACGGTACTGTAAGCTTCGATTACAACATTGGAAACCTTAAAGTAAACACATACAACCTAACTGCAACATTTATCCAAACAGGATATGACAAACTAACAGCAAATACTACAATAAATGTAGTAAAAGCATAAAACTGACGACACGTTCAATAATTAAAAAAAATACTTAAACATTATATTTGACCTTATTTATACTACAAAATATAATAATAATGGAAAATAGGTATAGTGGAGACTTCTTCTCCACATTTTTAACTTTTTTTTATATAACTTATACTAAAGATATGACAAAAGAATTCTCCACGAGGCCGTTTGAAAATTTTTAATAAAAAAATAATAACAGACTAAAAAACTATAGTTTAAAAAAAATAATGTGGAGAAGATAAAATAGTTCATAGGAAAAAGAATATTTTTCCCATTCTATTTATTTAAAACAAACCTCTTAAATCCAATAATGCTTAAAATTATAACTATGATATAACCGATTAAAGAGATTAAAGGCATGTCAAATATTCTTGGACCAAATGAAACTACTGAAGAACCTATTAAAAGTGCGGATATTAATGCAACTATTGAAACCTTATCAGTTATATCCACTTCAAATTTAAATTGAAGTTCTTCATTTTCAATCTTGTTAACAGTTCTTGTAAGTATTTTTGGCAATGCCCTGAACATATGCTCATACATGATAATGTTGTTCTTTTTGCCTTTTAAAAACTGTTTAGGATTTAATTTTTCTCTAGCTATTTGGGCGGCAACTGGTTTGACTGATGCAAATACATCTATCTCTGGGTCAAGGTTATGTGCTACTGCTTCAATTAATGTCAATCCTCTTGCCATAGTAACTACTTCATTTGGAAGA
The DNA here is from genome assembly GCA_003266145.1 of Methanosphaera sp. SHI613. Taxonomy (GTDB): domain Archaea; phylum Methanobacteriota; class Methanobacteria; order Methanobacteriales; family Methanobacteriaceae; genus Methanosphaera. The sequence continues at coordinate 3,384 of MVJJ01000140.1, read as the reverse complement.
ATTACTCCATACTCCTGCATAAGACTTAGAAGTGCCTCTAATACTCCATCAAAACGATTAAGCTGTACTCCAAAGTATCTTGCAAATAAATCATTCAAGTCTCTTCTTAATGATTTGACATCAATATCATAGTCCAAGATGTCCATGTACATCAATTGATTTATAAGTCCATCTACATCCTGATCCACAAATAATATCATTACTTCTGATAGATTACGTTTAAATTCTGCATCAAAGAATCCCATCATACCTAAATCAAGATAACATAATACGTTATCCTCAAGGATTAAAAGGTTACCAGGATGTGGGTCTCCATGGAAAAATCCATCAATGAATAATTGTTGAAGATAGGAATCCAGTACTGTTTTTGCCAAGAGCTTTTTATCAAATGTATCATCTTCACATGCATAGACATCATTTAACTTTGTACCTTCAATAAATTCCATTGTTAAAACTTTTGATGAACAGTATTTTGGATATGTAATTGGAATATGTACATAGGGATCGTTTTCAAAATTTGATTCTATGCGTTGCATGTTCATGAATTCGTTGTTGTAATCAATTTCTTTATGTATTGATCTGTCAAATTCCTCCATGATTCCTGGCAAGTTTATTTTTCTAAGTTCCTTGTTCCATTTATCTGCACGATCTGCAATATATTTCATTATCCTTAAATCAAGGTCAATTTTGTCAGTTATGCCTTCTTTTTGGATTTTAATTGCTACTCTTTCACCGGTTGTTAATTTAGCTTCATGTACCTGACCAATTGAAGCAGTTGCTAAGTGTTCATGATTAAATTCTTCGAATAATTCATCGATATTCCCATTCAATTCTCTTTCAACTATTGCTTTTACTTGTTCATATGGTATTGCCGGGTTATCATCCTGTAAGTTTTCAAGTTCACTTGCAATTCTTTCACCAACAATATCCGGTCTTGTACTTAATAGTTGCCTAATTTAATAAAGGTAGTACCTAATTCCTGAAGCATTAATCTTAATTTTACAGGAAGTTCATCATCCAACTGAATAGAATATTCTTCTTCATCATCTTTACGTTGTAATTTACTTTTTGCCGTTTGGCCTAAAAGTTTATCAAATCCATATTTCTTAAGAACTTCTCTAATTTCGCCCAAACGTTCCTTTGTTTGTTTATCCATACCAACACCTACCTATAACTTATTACTGTAGCCAAAAAGAATTTAAATAATAAAAATATTCAATTTCTTATTATTTATTAACTATGAACTCTTAATTATTCTTTTTAGTTTTAATGATACGGTTAAGTATGATTTAAGATTTTAATTGCTATTTAAACATAAATTAAAAAAACAATTATATTTAAAAATTCAAAGTACTTTATGTATAACTCATATATAATCATATCTAATTAATAGGTTTGTTATAAAAAATAATATATATTTATATTTTTTATGTTAGTTTATTGTTTGAAGTATTTTTCTGTTATTGTTGTTTATTTTAAGGGATTGAACTAAGATAATTATTAATTTTTTTATTATTTTTTGTTTATTTTGTTTTATTTTTATTTTTTATCGTGATTTTTGTTTATTTTTTATTATTATTATGAAAAAACATAAATTTAAATATAAGTTCAATCATATTATTATATATCATATCGGAAAATACTTTCCTTTATTGTCGGAAGTATGTTTCCTTTAGTGATTATTCATATTATTAAAAATATGAACAAATTATGAATAAATGGAGAATAATAATTATGTCATATGTCGATGAAGTAATTGAAAAAATTACAAAAGAAAACCCAGGTGAACCTGAATTTCACCAAACATTAAATGAAGTATACAGCTCAATAGAAGTAGTAGTAGATGCAAACGAAGAACAATACAGAAAAGATGCATTACTCGAAAGATTAGCAAACCCTGAAAGACAAATAAAATTCAGAGTTCCATGGGTAGACGATCAAGGACAAGTACAAGTAAACACAGGATACCGTGTACAATTCAACAGTGCAATAGGACCATACAAAGGAGGATTAAGATTCCATCCTTCAGTAAACATAGGTATCATCAAATTCCTAGGATTTGAACAAATATTCAAAAACTCACTAACAGGACTTCCAATAGGCGGAGGAAAAGGAGGATCAAACTTCGACCCTAAAGGAAAATCAGACCGTGAAGTAATGGCATTCTGTCAAAGTTTCATGAACGAATTATACAGACACATAGGTCAAGACCAAGACGTACCTGCAGGAGACATAGGAGTAGGTGGTCGTGAAATAGGTTACCTATACGGACAATACAAAAGATTAACCAAACAATACGAAGGAGTATTAACAGGTAAAGGATTAACATTCGGTGGTTCCCTTGCAAGAACCGAAGCAACAGGATACGGATTACTATACTTTGCAAGAGAAGTATTAAAAGCAAACGGAGAATCATTAGAAGGAAAAACCGCAACAGTATCCGGTTCAGGAAACGTAGCAATATACGCAATAGAAAAAGCACAACAATTAGGTGCAAAAGTAGTCACAGCATCCGACTCAACCGGATGGGTATATGACCCAGATGGAATCGACGTAGCATTACTCAAAGACATAAAAGAAGTAAGAAGACTCAGAATGAGTGATTACGCAGCAGAAAGACCATCCGCTGAATACCATGAAGGAAAAGGTGTATGGAGTGTTGAAGCAGACGTAGCATTACCATGTGCAACACAAAACGAAGTAGACATCGACGATGCTAAAAACATAGTTTCAAACAACTACTTCGCATTAGTAGAAGGAGCAAACATGCCTACCACACTCGAAGCAACAAAATACCTCCAGGACAATGGAGTAGTATTCGGTCCTGCTAAAGCAGCAAACGCTGGTGGAGTAGCAGTATCAGCTCTTGAAATGAGTCAGAACTCAGAAAGATTACACTGGACCTTCGAAGAAGTAGACAACAAACTCGAAAACATCATGAAAAACATCTTCAAACAAATCGAAGACAGCTGTAACAAATACGAACAAGGAAACGATTATGTTGCAGGTGCTAACATAGCAGGATTCGAAAAAGTAGCAGAAGCTATGCAAGCACAAGGAATCGTATAGATTCCCTCCTACAACTTTTTTTTAAACACCCATACAATTAAAAAAATCTTTTTTTGAAAAAATTACTGAAATAATTATTTTTATGAATATTAACTTTAGACAACTGGTGAAACATATGGCAGTATATAACTCAACAGAAGAAGCAAGAGAAGAATTTAAGAATGATAAATTTGCAACAATAAATGGAGTTAAATTAGATGAACTAACCGAGGAATACTCCATTTGCAGCATGGAATTGACTGACAATCACAAGAACGCCTATGGAGGAGTTATGGGTGGAGCAATATTTACTCTGGCCGATTTTGCATTTGCAAC
>MVJJ01000146.1 GCA_003266145.1 Methanosphaera sp. SHI613 | reverse complement strand
GAAAACTCTGAAGAGGAAGAAGAAGAAGAAGAGGAAGAAGAATCCGAAGAAAAAGATAAAAAATCAAAGAAAAAATCATCCACTAAAAAGAAAGCAAAAAAACGTGGCAGACCTAAAAAAGAAAAGACTGCTAAAAAAGAAGATACTGAGGAAAGTGATGAAGCAAAAGATGACAAACATAAAACAACTATCCTAGAGACTGAAGAGAAACCTAAAAAACGTGGACCTGGAAGACCTAAGAAAGAAGAAAGCACCACCAAGAAAAAAGCTGGAAGACCAAAGAAGAAAACTGAAGACAAGGAAGTTGAAGAAAAACCAAAGAAACGTGGACCTGGAAGACCAAAAAAGAAAAAGGAAACCACAACCAAGAAAAAAGCAGGAAGACCAAAGAAGAAAAAAGATGGTGAAGAAAGCAGCAAAAAAACAAGAAAAAACAATCCTAATCCACTGCTTGAAATAATGGACAACTTCAAGGACGATAAGAATACTGACGAGGAAGACACAACCGAGGACATGAGTGACTTCATGACAACTCCAATGACAGGCACTGACATGATGATGGATGAAGACTCCGACATGGCAATAATGTCAAATTCAGACCTGGACGTTGAAGAAATCATAAAGATAGACAACACCGACTCCGAAGAACTGGAAGCAGAGCTTGAAAAAGAAAGAGGAATCAGTGAAAAACAACAGATGAAAGAAGACGTTGCGGAGATGGAGAAAAAGGAAACCAAATGTCCTGAGTGTGGATCTACACGCCTAATCAATGATCATGAACGTGGAGAAGTTGTATGTGGTGCCTGTGGATTGGTTATAGATGATAACCTCGTTGATATGGGTCCTGAATGGAGNNGACCACGAACAAAGAGACAAACGTACCAGAGTAGGTGCTCCTATAACTTATACCATACACGACAAGGGATTATCCACCATGATAGACTGGCGTAACAAGGACATCTATGGTAGAGACATACCTGCTAGAAACCGGGCTCAATGGTATAGGTTAAGAAAATGGCAACGTAAAATAAGAATCAGCGGAGCTACAGAAAGAAACCTTGCATTCGCTCTTAGTGAATTGGACCGTGACTCATCAAGACTGGGTCTTCCTAGATCAGTACGTGAATCAGCATCAGTAGTATACAGAAATGCCGTGGAAAACAAGCTTATCAGGGGAAGAAGTATTGAAGGAGTAGTGGCCGCATCATTATATGCTGCATGCAGAAGATGTCAGGTACCAAGGACACTCGATGAAATAGCAGAGGTTTCACGTGTAAGCAAAAAAGAGGTAGGTAGAACATACAGGTTCCTTACAAGAGAATTACACATAAGACTTCCACCGACAAGTCCTATAGACTACGTTCCAAGATTTGCAAGTGAACTGAACCTGTCAGGTGTAGTCCAATCAAAAGCCATTGAAATAATCAACGAAGCAATGGAAAACGGATTAACCAGTGGTCGTGGTCCAACAGGTGTAGCTGCAGCTGCATTGTACATAGCAAGTGTACTGTTAGGTGAAAGAAAAACACAGCGTGATGTAGCAGATATTGCCGGAGTTACAGAGGTTACAATCAGAAACAGATACAAAGAGTTAACCGAACAGTTAGATATGGGAGTAGCATTATAATCCCAACTAAACCCCAACCTTTTTTTATTTTTTATTATTAAATTATTAGATTATTTCATGGTGTTGAATAAAGCCGTGAAAAAATAGTTATCAGATAAGTTTTTAATGTTGAAATTATCAAATAATCAAAAAAAGACTTATAATAGAGAGATTAATGAAAAAAAATATTTATTGAAAATAATTTTAAAAAAAAATAGATTGCATTATTCCTATTTAAGGAACATGAATGCAAAGTAGATAATTACAAATATAGCTACAAGTGCCAATAGTATTTTTCTCTGTTTAGCAACTTGTTTTTGTTTTAACTGATATGCTTCCTGACATTGATCAGAACAGAATGATTCTGATAATGGTATAGGTTTACCGCATATTGCACAGTGTCTGTGAGCTTCCACTACCATAACATTTACCTCCTTGATATTAATTATTCATTGACAATAAGAGTTCCAATAGGTTCGGTTATAGCTTTTTTAACGTTTTCAGGATTGTTACCGTTTACTATAACTGTCTTTATATTGGACCTTTTAATGATTCCTATTGCGGTTTTATCAATAAATTCATAGGTTCCGGCCTTGTTATCATTTGTTGAAACTATTTCTAAAAGTTTATCAGGAGTTACCTGACTGAACATTTTAGCATCATCAAATTTATTCGGATCCTTATCATATAATCCGTCTACGCTGGTAGCATTTATTACCAAATCTGCATTTACATACTCGGCCAATATAGAACTTACCGCATCTGTACTGTGAGCTGGTTCTGTTCCACCCATGATAACGATTTTTCCACTGCAGGCATATTCAAGTGCTTCCTGGAAGTTTTCAGGAATTGCCGGATAGGATACATCATTAAGAGCTAATTGTAATAATCGGGCATTTACACGTGTTACTTGTATACCTATTTCATCACATATTGATTCAGATACACCCATATCTCTTACTACACTTATATAATCACGTGCTGGTCTTCCACCACCAACAACTATGAATATTTCATTATCTTTATTGATTTCTTTGATTATTTCTGCATATGCTTCAAATTTTTTACTATCATACTCTTTAAGTAATATTGATCCGCCTATTGCTATTACAATTCGCATTAAAAAAAACCCCATAAGTTTATGTTATTTATTAATAATTATTTATGTCAAGAAATATTGATATACTTATCTAAAATAAGCTGCCAATCAGAGGAGTGATATAACAAAAAATATTTTTCCGAGACTTGGACAAAAGTATTTCAAAACAAAAAAAGTATTACTCATATAAGTTAAGAAGAAAAAAAACTTCCATAAACATATATAATTTATAATACATCCTATTTTTAATAAAAAAAAGTATAAACTAAATAAATCAGCAGAAAATTATATAGAAGCAATTAGAGCAATACAACACAGATGCTTCTTCCACAAAATGCAAAACCTCATAACACCACTACAAAAACACAAAAACAAAATAGAACAAGAATAAAAACAAACAACAATAAAATCAAAGAAAACAAAGAAGAAATAAAGCAAAGAAAAAACAAAAATTTCAACCAAATCCACCAGAAAAAACCAAAAAATATTCAACTACATTTTGAAGTGCAACCTAATAACTTTTTAATATTAGTAAAAATTCCACATGAAGCAGATTAAATGAAATAAAAATTTATTAATTGTTGTTTTTAAATTAAAATTACAGAAATCCACTTTATATTTCATTCTTTAATATACTTTTTATTAAATCAATAAGTATATAATCCAATATTGTTCCCATATTCAACATAATTGTTTTTAAAATAGCGATAATAAATAAACAGTGTTTTTCATTAACTAAAAATACTGACCAAAATATTTTAAATAATTGTTAAAACATACCATGATTATAAAAATATGGCGTTGAAAAGATGAACAAAAAAGTGGTTTATGTATTGATAAGCATTATATTTGTTGTAATTCTTTCAGTATCAATGTGTAGTGCTGCAGACAATGCAACCACAAAAGATATTGATGATACCCAAAGTATCCCATCCAATAATATTGAAGATGAAAAAGGCAGCATTCTGATTTAAATAATGAAATAATCAGCAGCAGCGGTTCTTTTAACCTAACTCGTGATTATGAATATGATGAGGAAGAAGATGAAGACTTTAAGGAAGATGGTATAACATTAGAGAGTAAAACTATTAACATAATTGGTAATAATCATACTATTGACATGAATGGAGCCGATAAATTATTCACTGGATTAAACTTAGTATCAAACATCAGTAATTTAACCATTAAAAATACATTAGGTGCATCATTAGACCTAACCGGATCTAAGGTAACAACAAATCATGTAACATTTATCAATGATAATAATACAAATTCATGTGCAGTAAAAACACTTATGAGTGAATATAATAGTAGTCATGATACATTCACAAACCTTAACAATTCTAAAGGATCAGCAATAACTACTGATATGGGTAAGTTAAACATAATAAATGCACCTGTAAAGTAGTATTCAAGATAAACGGTAAAACAGTCAAAGACGAAAACTGTAAGGTAATCTATGCTAAAGTAGTTAACAACCAGGCAATTGTAAACTACACCATACCTGTTGACATGAAAACTAAACAGTACAACCTCACGGCAATACTCATATCCTCAGACTACGAATGTCTTGAGGATAGCAAGATACTTACCGTAACCATATAATATTATATAAGAGAGTTTAAACTATACTGTCTTAACCATTCTTTTTGTGCTACAAGCAATTGTTTTTAATTTTGTTCCCAGTTAAAACTAGGTTTTAGGTGTGTGTTAATATTATACATGGATAATGGACATGTTGAACTCTGTCGTATGGGTTATTTACTAATCATCACTTGAAACTATATAATTCACAAAAAATATTTCTCTCTTGTCGGATTCCCAAATGTCAATCTAACCCCCCAACTTCTTAAACATCATATTTCATACTTTGTGCAATAATACCATGATTTCTATTAAAATAGTTATAGGATAATTAAGATAAAAATATAATATTGATAATTATGATGGAATATGATGAAAAATATATTAATAATAATGTATAAACTTAGCAATATGGATTATATATACATTGATGAAAGTGGAGATTTAGGAAATAAGGGATCCAAATTTTTTGTCATGGCAGGAATTAAAGTCAATAACCCACGATTATTAGAAAGGATGATTACCAAGACAAGAAGAACATATAAAAAGGAAATAGGCAAATCTAATGAGATAAAAGGTACAACCACGCCAAGTAAAGTAAAAAAAAGTATTTTAAAAAGATTAAATAAAATTGATGCTAAGATATTTATTATCATCTTCAATAAAAAGAACAAATATAAGATTGACTATAACTATGATAACCATCGATTATATGATATCCTATCATCAGAACTGATTAAACTGATAAAAATCAATACTACAACGGAAATACTTATAGACAGGACAAAAACTAATAAAGAAAAAATAAAGAACCTTAATAGTACTTTGATTGAAAACATACAAAACCCACTAAAGCATAAAATAACAATTAAGCAGGTAGATTCACTTAAATATAAGGGAGTACAAATAGCTGATATTATTTCATGGTCAACTTTTCAACATGTTGAAAATAATAACAAGGAATATTTAAAAATAATCGAAAACACAATAATAAAACAAATATATGAAGATTAGAGAACTCTTATGCCACCGGATACGCCCCTCATCAGGACGAGGACATAAAAGATGATAATTTTTACCTCCTAAACCTTACATTTAAATGTTTTATAAATATAAATATATAAATGTTTTGATTATGATATTTTTTATAAAAAAAACTATTGACAAGTAACAAAAATAACATCTGATCTTACAACAGTAACATAATAGATGGGTCCGGTAAAAAGCATTGACATTACAGTTGCTATGTGATGAGGCCAAAGTCATAACATATAGGATATTCAATAT
>MVJJ01000115.1 GCA_003266145.1 Methanosphaera sp. SHI613 | reverse complement strand
AAAAAAAAGTAGAGGGTAATGTATCTTACATATTTGCTGTAATTATGGATATAAATATGGAAATAAAGAACAATACGCTTCCTTTAAACATGATGTCTGATAAATCCTTATTAATTAATGTAACACCACCATAACATAATATTGCGCATGATAATATTTTACCGAAACCTGTATATGGTCCTGCTGTTACTACATTTAACAAGTACGTTATAATTGAACATAATATAATCAATAATAACAGGTATACATAACTATGTGCTTTAAAGAATTCGAACATGCTGTTTATGTCAAAATTGATGTTCACAGGATTGTTTATACTTCCAGTACTTAATGTTCTTCTTGAACTTGTAGGTAGATTGCTTTTATAATAATTGCTAGTTCCACTGCTTGATCTGTTTAGTCTGCTTGAAAATATTGTATGTGAATTATTGGAACTCCTATTTGAATGCGGATTTAGACTTACCCGTTTGGTGTTGACAGGCTCATAATATTCCGGATAATTTTCTTCTTCATAAGCATCCTCTTCTGTTACGATGTTATGTTTCTGGGAATAATTTTTAGCAATCTTTAATAAACCTTTTCTATCAACTAATTTTATGTTTCTTCTTTGAGCATATACGGCTGCTCCATGATTATATCTGCTTGTCGTGAATATAATTATCTTTGAAGCTTTAACTAATCTTGCCACAACTTCCATTTCTTTAAGAACATCAATACCTATGGTCCATGGTTCTTCATAGTTTTTACATGCAACCACAACACCGACCTCTCCAGAAGGTGTGTTGAGAATTCCATACACGTCTATTATATGATCAGCTACGGCATAATTTGTCATTACTTCAAAACCACTTTCTTCCATGATAGTGGCTACAAATTTAACTAATCGTTCCTTTTCCAACTTTCTCCCTCTTTAAAAAATATTATATTATTTTTATTCTATATATTAAAATTCATTACTGGTTTATAATATATATTTCAATATACTTAAAATTAATTTTTTCACATACTTTTTTTGGAAGAAAAAGAATCTATTTATCTAAGAAAGTACATGTGTTGATGGTCAAAATTTCTTCATGACATCATATTGATATTGATTAAATATAAAGATATAATCATGAAGATTTTAATAACAAATGATGATGGGGTAACATCTAACGGTATTATAGCGGCAAGGGATGCCGTTAAGGATTTGGGCGAAACGACTATAGTAGCACCGCTGACCCAGCAAAGTGGGGTGGGCCATGCCATAACATTAATGAAGGCATTACGTGCCATGCCGATGACATTAAATGATGGAACGGAGGCATATGCTGTAACGGGAACTCCAACCGATTGTGTTATACTTGGAAGTAAGGGTGTAATGGATGAGGAACCTGACATGGTAATTTCAGGCATCAACATAGGTGAAAATTTATCTAGATCCATAACTACCAGCGGTACATTAGGTGCAACCTTTGAGGCTGCTCACTTCGGAATACCTGCTATTGCAGTAAGTCTACAGGTAAAACATGAGGAACTTAAGTTTAAGGATGGTGTAAACAAGATAGATTATTCCCACTGCATAAGTATTCTTAACACATTGGTAAAAAAAGTCATGGAACATGGAATGCCTGAGGGTGTAAATATCCTTAACCTAAACATTCCAGCTCATCCTGATAGTGATGAGATAATACAATCATCCTTTGCACATAGAATGTACACGACAGATGTTGAAAAAAGAATAGATCCATATGGTCATCCATATTACTGGATTATAGGGGATTTGATAAGTGATGATGAAGAAGGTAGTGATGTACATACACTAAGGGTCTTGAATCAACCATCCATAACAGCCATATCAACTGATATGGGCGTTGACGTGGATTTATCCAAATGGCTGGATGAGTAATTGCCCATAATCTTTAATCAATCACTTCTATTCCCATAATATTTTTTTTATTTTCTACAGCTATATCATATGCTATAATGCTGCTTCCAATTGCTCCACTCTTATCTGTCATTACATATACCGGCGCTATACGTTCTACTTTCTGTCTTATTTTTCCACTGATATCAATAGGTTTTTGCATCACGCCGCCGGAACCCGTAAGTATGATGGCATCTATACCTTTTTTACTTGCCCCATATAATCCATATATTTCCATTACCACACTCATGACGAGGGAATCTATAGCCAATATGGCGTCATCATTTCCATTAACGGCTTTTTCTATAATTTCATCCTTTATGTTGTTTATCTTAGCATCGACATGTGCTATTTTGGATATTCCTGCATGAGAAAAGCATTCGTTGGCACTTTTTTTACCAGTGTCAATATCCCTTATCATCTCCAAATCCAATGGACCGTGGATAAATCCACACGCACCTATACATGCATCGACAGCACCTCTGATTCTTCCATCTTCCACCAGTATACACACGGTGTTGCTGCTTATATCCGCGATAATCATGTTTTTAAATTCATATTCCTTGTATGCATTATAGGTTAGGCTTACCTTTTCGCTGCTTGCACAATGAGAATACAATGCCCTGAATCGTTTATCCATGAATTCACAGTCTCTATGCATACCAGGTATAACTAC